>NZ_JBEXXN010000083.1:0-21090 GCF_040630445.1 Streptomyces sp. NPDC005805 | reverse complement strand
ACGGCGGGGGGCTTGACCTAGGGGGCCGCGGGCCCCGGGGGGGGGGAGGGCCGGGAGCCGGCGGAGGCCGGGCGGCAGGGGTCCACCGCCCGGCTCGGCCGTCGGCAGGGGTCAGCCGATGACCGAGTTCACATGGCGGGCCGCCGCGAGGCCCGTCTCGATGGCGCCGTCGACACAGCCGCTCCAGCCCTTGGACATGTCGCCGTTGGCGAAGGCGAGACGTCCCTGCGGCTGCTGGATCGGGCCGAGGAGCTGGGAGAGCTGGCCGGGCTGGCGGTAGGCCCAGCCGCCCTGGGAGAACTCGTCGCGGCCCCAGTCGTGGTACGTGTAGTCGACCAGCTCGGCCCGCGGTTCGAGGAGCTTCACGGCCGCCTCGACCTGCTGGAAGTCGTCCGGGTCCACGTCGTCCTCGACGATGAAGCCGACCACGAGCTGGCCGTCGTCGAGGACCCGGTGCGCGAACAGGCCCACCATCGGGGCCCCTTCCTCGGACTGGGCGTACACCGGGCCGAAGTCGCCGCGGATGTGCAGGGCGAGCTTGACCGCGTTGGGCACGCCGATGCCCTCGGTGGAGGCGTCGGTGAACTCCTGCGGCAGACCGGGCCGGAAGTCGATGTTCTTCCACACGTTGACGGGGACGGCCACGACCGCGGACGCGGCGGTGAACACCTGCCCGTCGCGGGTGGTGACCCGCACCGTGGTGCCGTCGTCCTCGACGGAGGCGACGGCGGTGTTCAGGCGCAGCTCGGCTCTCGCGTCGGCGAGCATCGCCTCCGCGAGCTTGATCATGCCGTTCTCCAGGCGGTGGGTGAAGATCTCGTGGAACCCGATGTGCTCCAGGTTCCCGAGGGCCCACCAGTGGCCGGTCATGGTGAGCGCGCCGCGGGCGGCGCGGCCGCCGGACTCGCCCGAGGCGAGACCGGTGAGCAGGCCCTCGTCCTCCGGCGAGAGGTCCAGGTTCTTGATGGCGTCGTGCAGCGAGAGCTTGTCCGCCCGGGCGAGCCGCTCCGTGGCGCGCAGCGGCTCGTGCGGGTAGGGGAAGTACTCGTCGGCGTCGGCGAAGAGCCGGGTGAGCAGCTCGTGCTGACGGGCGAACGCCTCCTCGGCGGGGAAGGCGCGGTAGCCGTCCGGCTGGGGGAAGATCGCTATCTCCGGGTCGACGTCGGGGACGGTGCCTATGCCGTAGCGGGTCATCTCGGCCCACACGTGCGGCTGGGTCCAGTGCACCCAGGCGCCGCCCAGTTCGATGGTCTGGCCGGCGAACCGCTCCGTGTAGACGCGGCCTCCGATGCGGTCCCGGGCCTCCAGGAGGAGGGTCCGCCGGCCCTTGGCGGTCAGTTCGCGGGCGGCGGTGATGCCCGCGAATCCGGCGCCGATGACAATGGCATCGAAATCGTTGCTCAATTCGGTCTCCTGAATGACGAGTTGCCGCCTGTGGACGATTCACGCTATCCGGGGACAACCAATCGAACGTCCATCTGGGAGTAACCGAAAACGCCTTCGCAATCGGCCCGTTCACTGTCCGGGCGACATCGCGTGGCCGGTGATTCCGCGCCTGTTCACCACCCGTCCGCTAGGGAATTCGCTCCAGTACGACGACGGGAATCTGCCGTCCGAACCGGGTGGAGTTCGCCTGGTAGTGGTTGTACGCCGGAACGTGTGCCGTCATCAGCTTCCAGAGCCTTTCCCGCTCCTCGCCCACGGCGGTCCGGGCGGTCGCCAGGAACGTGTCCGCCTTCACCTGGACGTGGACCTCGGGGTGGGCGTCCAGGTTGAGGTACCAGGAGGGGTGGGCGGGGCCGCCCTGCATGTCGGAGGCGATGAGGACGTAGCGGTCGCCGTCGTAGCCGAAGAACAGGCCGGTGCGGCGCAGGGCGCCCGTTTTGCGGCCCACGGTGGTGAGCAGCAGGTTGGTCATGCCGCCCTCGTGGTAGCCGCTGGCGCCGCCGGTGCGCAGATAGCGCTGGACGTGCTCGGCCACGGCGGGGTTGGGGCTGTCGACGACTCGGTCCATGTCCCACGCTGTCATGGGTGGTACTCCTTCACGGGTGGTACTCCGTCCGCGCCGCCGGGGGCGCGGGTGTCGGTCGGGGCCGGCGCCGCCCGGAGGGGGTGGGCGGCGACGGGTGATGGGCCGCCCGGTGCGGGCGGCCCATCGGGTGCGGTCCTCGGCCGGGCCGGCTCAGAGCCCGGAGTGCGGCACCGCGTTCTGCTCGGCGCCGCTGCCCGCCTCCTCCTTCGGGGGCTTGAACAGCAGCAGGGTGACCACGACGCTGGCCGCGGCGAGGATCGCCAGGGCGACGAAGCCGGCCTGGAAGCCGTTGGTGAGGGCTTCCAGCTTCTCCCCGCCCGTGGTGTACGAGATCGTCACCGCGGAGGCGACGGCCGTACCGAGGGCGCCACCCATCTGGAAGGCGGCCGTGTTGATGCCGGAGGCGATGCCGGAGCTCTCCTCGGGGATGCCGGTCAGGGCGGCGATGGAGACGGCGACGAAGCCGAGGCCGAGACCGAAGCCGAAGATCAGCAGACCCCAGAACAGGTCGGCGAAGTAGCTGCCGTCCACCGAGACCTGGGTCAGCAGCAGCACACCGACGCCCATCAGCACGGTGGAGACCACGCCGAGCTTGCGGAAGCCGTACTTGGTGATGATGCGCGAGCCGATCTGCGAACCGGTCACCGACATCACGGTGTAGACGACGGTGCTCAGACCGAAGACCAGGGCGGTGTAGCCGAGGACCTGCTGCGCGTAGAGGGAGATCACCAGCACCGCGCCGAAGGTCACCATGCCGATCAGCAGCATCACGACGTTGCCGCCGACGAGGTTGCGGGAGCGGAACAGCTCCAGCGGCACCAGCGGGGCCTTGGCCCGCTTCTCGATGACGACGAACAGCGCGATGAGGACCGCGGCGCCGACGAGCAGTCCGACCGTGCGGGCGTCGGTCCAGCCGACGGCCGGGGCCTCGACGACGCCGTAGATGAACGCCACCAGCGCCACGGTGATGGTGACCGCGCCGAGTGTGTCGAAGGACCGGGTGCCCGTGGCGCCCTTGCTCTCCTTCAGCAGGCGCGGGGCCAGGGCGATCACCACGATGGCGACCGGGATGTTGATGAAGAAGATCCACTCCCAGCCGAGGGTGTCGTTGATCGGGCCGCCGACCAGCAGGGCCGCCATGGCGCCGCCGGCACCGTTGGCCGCCCAGATGGCGAGGGCCTTGTTCAGCTCCTTGCCGTCGGTGAACGTGGAGATCAGGATGGACAGCGCGGTCGGGGCGACGATCGCCGCCGAGATGCCCTGGCCCACACGGCCGAGGATCATGATCTCGCCGTTCCACGCCAGACCGGCGAGGAGCGAGGAGAACAGGAACAGGGCCATACCGATGACGAACATCCGGCGGCGGCCCAGCAGGTCCGCGGAGCGTCCGCCGAGGAGCAGCAGACCACCGAAGGTCAGCAGGTAGGCGCTCATCACCCACTGCGCGCCGCTGGCGGTGAGCGCCAGGTCGGCCTGGATGGACGGCAGCGCGAGGAGCACGATCTGCGCGTCGAGCTGCATCATGAAGAACGCCGTGCACAGGACGGCGAGCGCCTTCCAGCGCCGCGGGTCGAGGTTCTGCGCGGCGGCGGAGGCGGCGGCAGCCGCACCGCTCTTGCGCTCCTGGTCCACCTCCCCGGGTCCGCCCCGGTCGATTCCTGTGAAGTCGGACGTGCTGCTGTCTGCAGACATCACTTTCCCTTTCTCATGGTGACGTTGTTACGAACTGAGAAGCACGGTTCAGGGCTGCCAGATCTTGCTCCTCAGGTCCTGTCCGCGTACGACCTGAACACGGAAGGGATCCATGCGCAGCAGGCCGAATTCGGGGTCTTCGGGGCCGCCGGACCAGTACCGCGCGGGGTCGTATCCGACCCCGGCGGGGCTGCCCTTGCGGTACAGCTCCCACACCTCGTTCTTCGTCTTCTGGTCCTCGGCCCATTCGGCCTCGCAGTCCGTGAAGACGCAGTTCTGCCGGGGGCTCCAGTAGGAACAGGTGACATGCGGGTTGTTCTTGATGTGCGCCGTTTTCACCGGGGTCTTGTACGCGGCGAGCCAGCCGACCGGCCGGCCGTCCACGACCTCCCAGATCGGCAGCAGGACGCGGGCCCGGGGTCGGCCCTTCCGGTCCACCGTGATCAGCGAGCAGTAGACGATCTCCCGGACGTACCGTTCGAACTCCGGCTGGATCTCGGCGAATGACGTGACCTTGGTTGCCATGACGTTTCAGCTCTCTCCGCGCTGCCGTCCGTGTGCGGGCGGCGCCGCCGGGGCGCGGGCCCGGTCAGAGGAACGGGGTGTCGGGGTCGAGTCCGAGCAGGACGCGGCCGTGCACCTCAAGGTTGGTGGTGATCTGCATGAGGCCGTGCTGGGAGAGCGCCTGGATGTCCCGGTGCAGCCGCTGGAGCGGCGCCGACAGGGCGATCACGCTGGCGCCGCTCGCGGTGTAGAGGACCTCGACGGCCTCCTTGGCGAGCTGCACCGCGTAGGCGGTGTTGCCGCGGACCGCGGCCTTCTCGTCCCAGGTGGGGTGCTCGCCGGCGTCGGCACGGCGCTGGAGCAGCGCGGTGACCCGGCCGATCAGCGCCTCGGCGGCGGCGATCTTGTTGGCGGCGGTGGCCACCTGGATCTGGGTGAGCGGATGAGCGCTCTGGTCGGTCCAGTTGGTGTACGCGATACCGCGGCCCGGCACCCGGTCGAGGAAGAGTTCCAGGGCGGCCTGGGCGATGCCGAGGAAGCCGGCCGCCGCCTCGGTCATCACCAGGGTGTAGATGCCGTAGTTGCGGCCGTCCGCCCCGGTGTTGGACCGGTCGCCGGTGGTGCCGAGGACGGCCGCCTCGGCGTCCACCACCAGGTGCGCGGGGACGAAGAGGTCCTTCGCGGTGGAGGTGGAGCTGCCGGTGGCCGCGGCCCCGGCGACGTGCCAGTCGTCGGCGACGCTCATGGAGGCCATCGGCACCAGGGCGACGGACTCGCCGGTGATCTCGCCGTCCGGGCCCAGCAGATGGGCGGCGGTCATGTTCCAGTCGGCGCCGTGGCTGCCGGTGTTGAACCGCCAGGTGCCGTTGAGGACGTAGCCGCCCTCGGTGGGCGTGAGCGTGCCGCCGGGGGTGAACCCGCCGGAGACCCGCACCGAGCCGCCCCGGAATATCTCCTCCTGCGCCCGGTCGGGGTAGAGGGTCGCCATCCAGGCGGTGGACAGCCACACCATGGCCACCCAGCCGGTGGAGGCGCAGCCCCGGGAGATCTCCCGGATGATCTCGTTCTGGTCCGCGAGCGGCAGGCCGAGCCCGCCGAAGCGGACCGGCACCGCGGCCCTGAACACACCGGCCTTGTCGAGCAGTTCGATGTTCTCGTCGAGGATCCAGCGGCGCTCCTCGGACGCGTGCGCGTTCTCCCGCAGCGTCGGGACCAGCCGCTTCACCTCGTCGAGCACGGTCGTGCCGGCGACGTCGGTCGTACTCACCCTGCCTCCTCGGTCACATGGGTCGCATGGGTCACATGGGTCGGGACAGGAACGGCACTCGGCGGGGGTCCGCGGAACTCACCGGATCCTTGTCCTGTTCCGTGTCGCTGAACTGCGCGCAGCGCTGCGGAACAGCACACGCCGGACACGTCTCACGGAAACGTACCCGGCACGGATCTGATTTCTTCAAGCATCCGGTCACGCCCGGGTAATCACCTGTTCCACTTACCTCTGTAAACCACGCGATTACCGGCCGATTACCGGATTCTTAGCGGCCCGGGAGAGAGCTGTTGGCGATGTGTTGGCGGGCACTGCAAGGGCGGGAGACCCCACCGAGAGCGCAAAGGGAAAAGGGCCGTGGAATTCACGGCGGAGACATGCTGCACTGACCCCATGACAAATGAAGCTGTGACCGGAAAACCGATTCTCGTACTCGGGGGGACCGGCAAGACCGGCCGCCGGGTCGCCGAACAGCTCCGGGCGGGCGGCCACGCCGTCCGGGCCGCCAGCCGCTCCGGGGACACCCGCTTCGACTGGTACGACGAGTCCACCTGGGCGGCCGCGCTGGAGGGCGCGGGCGCGGTCTACATGGTGGACATGGTCGACGAGCCGGTGGAGTGGAACCCGGAGGAGTCCGTGCGCTCCTTCTGCCGGCAGGCCGCGGCCGCCGGCGTCGGACGGATCGTGCTCCTCCAGGCCCGCACCAACGAGGACGCGGGCGGCAAGTCCCTGATCGGCAGCGAGGACGAGGTCCGCGACTCCGGCCTGGAGTGGACCATCCTGCGGCCGGGCTGGTTCACCCAGAACTTCGACGAGGGCATCCTCCTCGACGGCATCCGCGCCGGCGAGGTCCGGCTGCCGGCGGGCGAGGGCAAAGAGCCGTTCATCGACTGCGACGACGTGGCCGCGGTGGCCGTCGCCGCGCTCACCGAGGACGGGCACGCGGGCCGTGTCTACGAGCTGTCCGGGCCCCGGCTGCTGACCTTCGGCGAGGCGGTGGCCGAGATCGCGGCGGCCACCGGCCGGGAGATCCGCTATGTGGCGCTCACCGCCGACGAGTACGTGGCCGAACTGGTCGCCGAAGGCGTGCCGGAGGACTACGCGCGGATGGTCGCCGACCTGATCGGCCAGATCAGGAAGGGCAAGGGAGCCTATCTGTCGACGGGCGTCCAGGACGCGCTCGGCCGCGCGCCGCGCGATGTCTCCGAGTGGGCCAAGCAGGCGGCGGCCACGGGCGTCTGGGACGTCTGAGCCCCGGCGCACCGCACGCACGCCGCACCGCAGCACACACACCGCAGCACACACACCGAACCCGACCGAACCGAAGAGGAGCTGTGCCATGACCACCACCGACGCCGAGCTGTGGAACCTCGAACTGACCGACGACCCCGACGTCCAGAACGACGTGTTCCTCAAGGCGTTCAACTCCGGTGACGGCGGCGTCTTCGACCGCCTCTACCGGGACGACGCGATATCCAACCTCTCCGGCGCGCCGCTGACCGGCGCCGAGCGCACCCGCGCGATCAAGGAGATGCTGGCGAAGGGCCCGACGCTCAACTCCACGCTGAAGCACTCCTACACGGCCGGCGACGTCACCCTGATCGTCGTCGACTTCGAGCTGGGCCTGCCCGACGAGGAGGGCAACCTCGTGCCGGTCAAGGGCTCCTGCACGGACGTCATCCGCCGGGGCGAGGACGGCCGCTGGCTGATGGCCATCGACCGCCCGGTCGCGGACCCGGCCGCCTGACGCACGCACGACGCACCACGAAGGACCGCACGGCCGGGGACGAGCCGGAGCCGTGCGGTCCTTCTGCGTGCGGTTCTTCGCTGTGCGGTTGTCTTGCGTGCGGTGTGCGGTGTGCGGTGTGCGGTGCCCGTGGTGCGGGTGGTGCGGGTGGTGCGTGTCGTGCGAGTGGTGCGAGTGGTGCGTGGGTTGGGGGTGCGGCCGGGGTTACGCGGCCGGGCGGACCTGCTCGCCGAACGGGTCGTCGACCGCGTACAGCCAGCTGCCGTCGTCCTGGCGGCGCAGCACATCGAGGCCGACGCCCTGGAGCTCCTCCTTGGCGCCGCCCTCGCCGGTGACCTCCATCGTCCAGTCGACGACGAGGAGCGCGGTGTCCCCGGTCACGTACGACTCGCGGACCGCGGCCCGCATCACCGGCTTCTGCGTGGCCAGGAACTCCTTCGCGAAGTTCTCCCGCGCCGCGCCGCTGATCGGGTTGCCGGGCTCCCAGACGGCGACCGCCTCGGGGGTGTAGTGGCGGTTGACGGCGTCGGCGTCGCCCGCGTTGAACGCGGTGAGATAGCTCTCGACGTGCTCCTCTATTTCCTTGGGAAGAACCGGGCTCTGCGTGGTGTCGGCCATTTCCTCGCCTTTCGCTTTCGGGGCGTTCGATACGGAGTGTTCCCGCCCGAAGTTAGCCCGGGTGCGAACACTCCCCACCCATCGCCAGGTAATGCACCCGCCGCTTCTCCGCGTTCCGCGGATTACTGCCATGTGGTCGCGCACTGAGAGACGGATAAACAACCGGCGGTACGGTCGGTTTTCGAAAACCAGCAGCATTCTTGAACCGTTGTGAGACGCAGTAGGGAAAGGGCACCCGACGTGACGACGAGCGGACACGACACCTTGGCCACCGATGGATCGGGAGCGCCGTACGAGCCGATCGCCGTCATCGGGATGTCCTGCCGGCTGCCGGGGGCACCGGACCCGGCGGCCTTCTGGGACCTCCTCGCGGCGGGCCGGGACGCCGTCACCGACCCCCCGGCCGACCGCCGCCCCGCCGATGTGAACGGCGAGGACGCCACCGGCCCGGACGGTGAGCGCGACGCGGCCCTGCCGCGCGGTGGATACCTGGACGCGGTGGGCGACTTCGACGCCCCGTTCTTCCGCCTCTCCCCCCGCGAGGCCGCCGCGACCGACCCCCAGCAGCGCCTGGTCCTGGAGCTGTCCTGGGAGGCCCTGGAGGACGCGGGCATCGTGCCGGCCGCGCTGCGCGGCAGCCGGACCGCCGTCTTCGTCGGCACCCTGCGCGACGACTGGACCAGCCTGCTCTATCTGCACGGCGCCGAGGCGATCACCCAGCACACCATGACCGGTGTGAACCGGGGCATCATCGCCAACAGGGTCTCCCACCACCTGGGCCTGACCGGGCCGAGCCTGACCGTGGACGCCGCGCAGTCCTCCTCCCTGGTCGCGGTGCACCTGGCCTGCGAGAGCCTGCGTTCGGGCGAGTCCGAGGCCGCCCTCGCGGCGGGCGTGAACCTCAACCTCCTCGCGGAGAACGCGGTCACCGAGTCCCGCTTCGGCGCCCTCTCCCCCGACGGCGTCAGCTACACCTTCGACGCCCGCGCCAACGGCTTCGTCCCGGGCGAGGGCAGCGGTGTCCTGGTCCTGAAGACGCTCTCCCGCGCCCTCGCCGACGGTGACCGGATCCACGGGGTGATCCGCGCGAGCGCCGTCAACAACGACGGCCCCGCCGACGGGCTCACCGTGCCCAGCGCCGCCGCCCAGGAGGCGGTGCTGCGCGAGGCGTACGAGCGGGCCGGGATCGCGCCCGACGAGGTGCAGTACGTCGAACTCCACGGCACCGGCACCCCGGTGGGCGACCCGGTCGAGGCCGCCGCGCTCGGGGCCGCCCTCGGCACCCTCCGCGGGCCGGACGCCGGGCCGCTGCGGGTCGGCTCGGTGAAGACCAACATCGGGCATCTGGAGGGCGCCGCCGGGATCGCGGGCCTGATCAAGACCCTGCTGAGCCTGCGCCACCGGGCCCTGCCCGCCAGCCTCAACTTCGAGACGCCGAACCCGCGTATCCCGCTGGACGAGCTGGGCCTCGCGGTGCAGCGGGAGTTCGGCGACTGGCCGCGCCCCGACGCCCCCCTCGTCGCCGGGGTCAGCTCCTTCGGCATGGGCGGCACCAACTGCCATGTGGTGGTCGCCGAGCCCCCGGCCGCACCTTCCGCCGCGCCCGAGGCCCCCGCCGCCCCGGCGGTCCTGCCCTGGGTGGTCTCCGGGCAGGGCCCGGACGCCCTGCGCGCCCAGGCCGCCCGGCTGCGCGCCTTCGCCGCCGACCGCCCCGAGGTCCCGGCCGCCGCCCTCGCCCACGCCCTCGTCACCCGCCGCACCGCCTTCGAGGACCGGGCCGTCGCCGTCGCCACCGACCGCGCGGGCCTGCTCGACGCCCTCGGCGCGCTCGCGGCGGGCACCCCGGCCGCGTCCCTGGTGCGCGGCACCGTCCAACCCGGCACCCTCGCCTTCCTCTTCACCGGCCAGGGCGCCCAGCGCACCGGCATGGGCCGGGAGCTGTACGACGCGTTCCCGGTGTACGCGGCCGCCTTCGACGCCGTCGCCGCCGCCTTCGCCCCGCTGCTGGACCGCCCGCTCGCCGAGGTGGTCGCGGACGGCGAGGGCCTGGACCGGACCGGGTACACCCAGCCCGCCCTGTTCGCCGTCGAGGTGGCCCTGTTCCGGCTGCTGGAGTCCTGGGGCCTGCGCCCGGACGCGCTGGCCGGGCACTCCATCGGCGAACTGGCCGCCGCGCACGTCGCCGGGGTCCTCTCCCTGCCGGACGCCGCACGCCTGGTCGCCGCCCGCGCCCGGCTGATGGAGGCCCTGCCCGGCGGCGGCGCGATGATCGCCGTGGAGGCGTCCGAGGACGAGGTGCTGCCGCTGCTCGCCGGGCACGAGGCACGGCTCGGCCTGGCCGCCGTCAACGGCCCCCGGTCCGTGGTCCTCTCCGGCGACGAGGAGCCCGCCCTCGCCGTGGCCGCCCTCCTCGCCGACCGCGGCCGGCGCACCAAGCGGCTCACCGTCAGCCACGCCTTCCACTCCCCGCGCATGGACGCGATGCTGGACGAGTTCCGGACCGTCGCCGAGTCGCTGGCGTACGCGCCGCCGCGTATCCCCGTCGTCTCCGCCGTCACCGGGACCCCTGCCACCGCCGAACAGCTCACCTCCCCCGGCTACTGGGTCGAGCAGGTGCGCCGCCCGGTCCGCTTCCTGGACGCGGTGCGCACCCTGGAGTCCGCCGGCGCGGCCACCCTCCTCGAACTCGGCCCGGACGGCGTCCTGTCCGCCCTCGCCGCCGACGGGGTCCGCGACCCCGGCGCGGTGACCGCCGTGCCCGTGCTGCGCGCCGGCCGTCCCGAGGCCGTGAGCGCCGTCCTCGCCCTGGCGACCGCGTTCGTGCGCGGCGCCGCCGTGGACTGGGCCGCCGTGTACGGCGGCGGCACCGCCCCCACCCCCACCGACCTGCCCACCTACGCCTTCCAGCGGCAGCGGCACTGGTTCGACGGCACCCGCCGCGCACCGCTCGCCCTGCCCGCGGCGGCGGTGGGCCGCGAGCCGGCGACCGGCCCCGAGGACGCCGTGCGGGGCGGCCTCGGGCGCCGGATCGCCGGGCTGACCGGCGCGGACCGCACCCGGGCCGTCGCCGAGGTGGTCGACGCGCGGATCGCCGCCGTCCTGGAGTACGCGCCCGGCGCACGCGTCCCCCGGCACACCCCGTTCAAGGACCTGGGCTTCACCTCCCTGATGTCCACCGAGCTGCGCGCCGCCCTCGCCGAGGCCACCGGGCTGCGGCTGCCCACCGGGCTCCTCTTCGACCACCCGACCCCGCAGGCGCTGACCGCGTTCGTGGAGGCCCGACTCCTGGGCACCGGCGAGGCGGACGGCACGGACACCTTCCGGGCCGATGCCGCCGAGGCCGAACCCGTCGCGATCGTCGGCATGGCCTGCCGCTACCCGGGCGGGGTGTCCTCGCCGGAGGACCTGTGGCGGCTGGTCGCCGAGGGCGCGGACGTCGTCGGCGGCTTCCCCACGGACCGGGGCTGGGACGAGGACCTGTACGACCCCGACCCGGACCGCCCGGGCCGCAGCGCGGTCCGGCACGGCGGCTTCCTGGAGAACGCCGGGGCCTTCGACGCCGCCTTCTTCGGTATCTCGCCCCGCGAGGCCCTGGCCATGGACCCGCAGCAGCGGCTGCTGCTGGAGACCGCCTGGGAGGCCGTGGAGCGCGCCGGGATCGACCCGGGGGCGCTGCGCGGCAGCCGGACCGGCGTCTTCGTCGGCGCCAGCCCGCTGGAGTACGGGCCCCGGATGGACGAGGCCCCCGAGTCGGTGCAGGGCAGCGTCCTCACCGGCTCCGCGCCCAGCGTGATGTCCGGGCGGATCGCCTACCAACTCGGCCTGATCGGGCCTGCGGTGACCGCCGACACCGCCTGCTCCTCCTCGCTGGTGGCCCTGCACCTGGCGATCCGTTCGCTGCGCTCCGGCGAGACCACGATGGCGCTGGCGGGCGGGGCGACGGTGATGTCCTCGCCCGGCATGTTCGTGGAGTTCTCCCGGCAGCGCGGCCTCGCCCCCGACGGCCGCTGCAAGTCCTTCTCGGCGGACGCGGACGGCACCGGGTGGGCCGAGGGCGTCGGCCTGCTCCTCGTCGAGCGGCTGTCGGACGCGCGGCGGAACGGGCACCCGGTCCTCGCCGTGATCCGGGGCTCCGCCGTCAACCAGGACGGCGCCAGCAACGGGCTGACCGCCCCCAACGGCCCCTCCCAGGAACGCGTCATCCGCCAGGCCCTCGCCGACTCCGGGCTCGCCCCCGGGGACGTGGACGCGGTCGAGGCGCACGGCACCGGCACCCGGCTCGGCGACCCCATCGAGGCGGAGGCCCTGCTCGCCACCTACGGCCAGGACCGGGACAGCGGGCGCCCGCTGTACCTGGGGTCGCTGAAGTCGAACATCGGGCACGCGCAGGCCGCGGCCGGGGTCGGCGGCGTCATCAAGATGGTCCAGGCGATACGGAACGGCACCCTGCCCAGGACCCTGCACGCCGAGGAGCGTTCCCCGCACATCGACTGGGACGCGGGCGGCCTCGAACTCCTCACCGAGGCCCGCGACTGGCCCGAGGCGGACGGCCGCCCCCGCCGGGCCGGGGTCTCCTCCTTCGGCATCAGCGGCACCAACGCGCACATCGTCCTGGAGCAGGCCCCCGAGCCGGAGCCGGCAGCGCCGAGCGCCGGGACCCCGGCCGAGGCCCCGGCGCTGCCGCTGCCGTGGGTGCTGTCCGCGCGGGACGACACGGCGCTGCGGGCCCAGGCGGAACGGCTGCGCGGCCATCTGACGCGGACCGGCGCCGACCCGGCCGCCACCGGCCTCTCCCTCGCCACCGGCCGGGCCGCCTTCGAGCGGCGCGCCGTGGTCCTCGGCACCGACCGCGCCGAACTCCTCGCGGGCCTCGACGCCCTGGCCGCCGGCACCGACTCCCCGTCCGTGCTCCGGGGCACCGCCGAGGGGCCCGCCCGGACCGCCTTCCTCTTCACCGGCCAGGGCGCCCAGCGGGCCCGGATGGGCACCGGACTGCGGGCGGCCCACCCGGTGTTCGCCGCCGCCTTCGACGCCGCCCTCGACGCCTTCGACGGCCTGCTGCCCACCCCGCTGCGCGAGGTCCTGGCCGCCGAACCGGGGTCCGCCACGGCCGCGCTGCTGGACGAGACCACCTACACCCAGCCCGCCCTGTTCGCCGTCGAGACCGCCCTGTTCCGGCTGCTGGAGCACCACGGCATGACACCCGACGTGCTCACCGGCCACTCGGTCGGCGAACTCGCCGCCGCGCACGCCGCCGGGGTCCTCACCCTCGGCGACGCGGCCCGCCTGGTCGCGGCCCGCGGCCGGCTGATGCAGTCCGCCCCGGCGGGCGGCGCGATGGTCGCCGTCGAGGCCGAGGAGGCGGAGGTCCTGGACTCGCTCACCGGCCTGGCGGACTCCGTCGCGGTCGCCGCGGTCAACGCACCGCGTTCCGTGGTGATCGCGGGCGACGCGGAGGCCGTCGAACGGGTCGCCGAGGGCTGGCGGGAGCGGGGGCGGCGAACACACCGGCTGACGGTGAGCCATGCCTTCCACTCGCCGCACATGGACGCGGTCCTGGACGAGTTCCGGGACGTGACGGCGGGTGTCACCTTCGCACCGCCGCGCATCCCGGTCGTCTCCACGGTCACCGGCGAGACCGCCACCGTGGAGGAGCTGACCTCCCCCGACCACTGGGCCCGGCAGATCCGCGCGACCGTGCGCTTCGCGGACGCGGCCCGGGAACTGGCCCGGCAGGGCGTGGGCGTCCTCGTCGAACTCGGCCCGGACGCGGTGCTCACCGCCCTGGCCCGGCGGACCCTGGAGGACGCCCCGGTCACGGCCGTGCCCCTGCTGCGCGCGGGCCGCGACGAGGGGGCCTCCTTCGCGGCGGGCGTCGCGGAGGCGTACGCGCACGGCGCGCCGCTGGACGCGGCCACCTTCTTCCCCGGCGCCCGGCGCACCGAGCTGCCCACCTACGCCTTCCAGCGGGAGCACTTCTGGCTGCCCTCCCGCACCCCGCGCACCGACGCCGCCTCCCTGGGCCTGGAGACGGCCGGGCACCCGCTGCTCACGGCGGCGGTGGAGCTGGCCGACCGCGAGGACACCGTGTTCACCGGCCGGCTCTCGCTCGCCGCGCACCCCTGGCTGGCCGACCACACCGTCAGCGGCACCGTGCTGCTGCCCGCGACCGCGTTCCTGGAGCTCGCGGGCGCGGCGAGCCGCCACGCCGACGCGGCGGAGGTGGCCGAACTGACCCTGGAGGCGCCGCTGCCGCTGCCGGAACGCGGCGCGGTCCGCATCCAGGTGACCCTGGGCGCGCCGGACGCCGCCGGGCAGCGGGCGTTCACCGTCCACTCGCGCCCGGACGGGGCGCCCGCCGACGCGCCGTGGACGCGGCACGCGAGCGGTGCCCTGGCGCCCGGGGAGGCGCGGTTGCCGGTTGTTGGCACGGCGGAACGGTTCGCCGTATGGCCGCCGGAGGGCGCGGAGGCCGAACCGCTGGACGACGTGTACGCCCGCCTCGACGCCCTCGGCTACTCCTACGGGCCCGCCTTCCAGGGGCTGCGGGGGATCTGGCGGCGCGGCGAGGAGGTGTTCGCGGAGGTGCGGCTGCCGGAGGCGCTGCACGAGGGGGCCGGGCAGTACGGCGTCCACCCGGCACTGCTGGACGCGGTGCTGCACCCGCTGGTGCTGGACGCGGGGTCGGGTGCACCGGGCGCGGGCGCGGACCCCGAGGGCTCCGGCTCGGGTTCGGGTTCGGGGTCGGCGGGCTCCGGCTCCGGCGGCTCGGGCGGCGGCTCCGGCTCCGGCTCCGGCGGCGGCGGAACGATCCGGTTGCCGTTCAGCTGGAGCGGCGCGGCCGTCCACGCGTACGGCGCCACCGAGTTGCGGGTGGCGCTCACCCCTGTGGCCGAGGACACCGCCGCCCTGGCGCTGGCCGACGCGACGGGCGCGCCCGTCGCCACCGTGGAGGCGCTGACCCTGCGCGCGGTCGCCAAGGACCGGATCGCGGCGGCCGGACCGGCCCCGGCCGGGGCGCTGTTCACCGTCGACTGGCCCGAGGTGACGGCCCCGGAACCGGCCGCCGCCGACGGCGACCGGGACCCGGCGTGGGCGGAGCTGCCCGCGGCGGCCTTCGGGCCCACGACCGATGCGGCGGCGGACCCGTTCGCGTCCGCCGAGGGCGCGGACACCGTGCTCGTACGCGTCGAAGCGGACGCCACCGACGACGACCCGCACACGGCCGCCCGCCGGACCCTGCGGCTGCTGCGGCGCTGGCTCGCCGACGAGCGGTTCACCGACGCCCGGCTGGCGGTGCTGACCCGGCGGGCCGTGGCCGTGGACCCCACCGACGACGTGGACCTGGCCACCGCCTCGGTCTGGGGCCTGGTCCGCGCCGCGCAGTCCGAACACCCCGGCCGCATCACCCTGATCGACCTCGGCCCCGATCAGGACGCCGAGGGTCTGCTGCCCGCCGCGCTCGCCGCCTCCCTCGCCGCCGACGAGCCGCAGCTCGCCGTCCGCGACGGCCGGCTCCGGGCCCCCCGCCTCGCCCGGTCCCCCCGATCGACCGCTCCCACCCCGTCCGCGTCCGCCGACCCGGCCACCGCCCCGTCCGCGTCCCCCGACCCGGCCACTGCCCCGGAGGCGCCCGTCCTCTCCCCCGGCGGCACCGTGCTGGTCACCGGCGGGACCGGCGGGCTCGGCGCGCTGGTCGCCCGGCACCTGGTGACCCGGCACGGCGTCCGGCACCTGCTGCTCAGCAGCCGGCGCGGCCCCGACGCCCCCGGCGCCGAGGCGCTGACCGCCGAACTGACCGCGCTCGGCGCCGAGGTGACCGTCATGGCCGCCGACGCCGCCGACCGCGACGCGCTGAGGGGCCTCCTCGCCGCCGTCCCGGACGCGCACCCCCTGACCGCCGTCGTGCACACGGCGGGCGTGCTCGACGACGCCACCGTGGCGTCGCTCACCGACGAGCGCCTCGACGCCGTACTGCGGCCCAAGGCGGAGGCGGCCCGGCTGCTGCACGAGCTGACCGCCCCGCTCGACCTCGACGCGTTCGTACTGTTCTCCTCGGTGTCCGGGCTCACCGGCACCGCCGGGCAGGCCAACTACGCGGCCGCCAATACCTATCTCGACGCCCTCGCCCACCACCGCCGGGCCCGTGGCCTCGCCGCGACCTCCCTGGCCTGGGGCCTGTGGGACGGCTCCCACGGCATGGGCGCCCGGCTATCCGACGCGGATCTGGCGCGCTGGGCCCGGGCGGGCACGGTCCCGCTCACGCCCGAGCTGGGTCTCGCCCTGTTCGACGCGGCGCTGACGGACGCCACCCCGCTGCTCGCGCCGCTCCATCTGGACCTGGCCGCGTTCCGCACCGGGGGCGGCCCGGTGCCCCCGCTCTACCGGGGCCTGGTCCGCGCCCGGCCCCGCCGGGCGGCGGGCACGGCGGGTGCGAGTGCGGGTGGCGCGTCCGGTTCGGACTGGGTGCGTCAGCTCGCGGCCCTGCCCGCCGACAAGCGGGAGTCCGCCGTCCTCGGCCTGGTCCGCACCACGGTCGCCGGGGTCCTCGGCCACGCCGGGGCCACCGCCGTCGACCCGGAACGCGCCTTCAACGACCTGGGCTTCGACTCCATGGCGGGTGTGGACCTGCGCAACCGGCTGGGCGCGGCCACCGGTCTGAAGCTCCCGGCCACGGCCGTCTTCGACCATCCGACCCCGGCCGCGCTGACCGCGTACCTGCTCACCCGCGTCAGCGAGGCGAAGGCTCCCGCGGCGGGTGCCGCCGCACGGCGGCCGAGGGGCGGGACATCCGACGAACCGATCGCGATCGTCGGCATGGCCTGCCGCTTCCCGGGCGGGGTGTCCTCCCCGGAGGACCTGTGGCGGCTGGTCGCCGAAGGCACCGACGCCATCAGCGAGTTCCCCGTCAACCGGGGCTGGGACCTGGAGCGCCTCTACGACCCGGACCCGGAGCACACCGGCACCTCCTACACCCGCCACGGCGGCTTCCTGCACGACGCCGACCTCTTCGACCGGGAGTTCTTCGGCCTCTCCCCGCGCGAGGCGACCGCGATGGACCCGCAGCAGCGGCTCCTCCTGGAGACCGCCTGGGAGACCTTCGAGAGCGCCGGCATCGACCCGGCGCGGGTCCGGGGCAGCAACACCGGCGTGTTCGCGGGGGCCATGTACGACGACTACGCCTCCCGGCTCGCCTCCTCCCCGGAGGAGTTCGAGGGGTTCCTGCTCGCGGGCAACCTGTCCAGCGTGCTGTCCGGCCGGCTGTCGTACACCTACGGCCTCGAAGGCCCGGCCGTCACCGTGGACACGGCCTGCTCGTCCTCCCTGGTCGCGATGCACCTGGCGGCGAACGCGCTGCGGTCCGGTGAATGCGACCTGGCCCTCGCGGGCGGCGTGACGGTGATGAACAGCCCGCACACCTTCGTGGAGTTCTCCCGCCAGCGCGGCCTCTCCGAGGACGGCCGCTGCCGGTCCTTCTCCGCCGACGCGGGCGGCACGGGCTGGAGCGAGGGCGTCGGCCTGCTTCTCGTCGAGCGGCTGTCCGACGCGCGGCGCAACGGACACCAGGTACTCGCCGTGATCCGGGGCTCGGCCGTCAACCAGGACGGGGCCAGCAACGGCCTGACCGCGCCCAACGGCCCCTCCCAGGAACGCGTCATCCGCCAGGCCCTGGCCACGGCGGGTCTCACCACCGCCGATGTGGACGCGGTGGAGGCCCACGGCACCGGCACGACCCTGGGCGACCCCATCGAGGCGCAGGCGCTGCTCGCCACCTACGGCGAGGACCGCCCCGAGGACCGGCCCCTCTACCTCGGCTCGCTGAAGTCGAACATCGGGCACGCGCAGGCCGCGGCCGGGGTCGGCGGCGTCATCAAGATGGTCCAGGCGATACGGAACGGCACCCTGCCCAGGACCCTGCACGCCGAGGAGCGTTCCCCGCACATCGACTGGGACGCGGGCGGCCTCGAACTCCTCACCGAGGCCCGCGACTGGCCCGAGGCGGACGGCCGCCCCCGCCGGGCCGGGGTCTCCTCCTTCGGCATCAGCGGCACCAACGCGCATGTGGTGCTGGAGCAGGCCCCCGAGCCCCGGCCGGTCCCGCGCACCGCCGAGCCCGGCACGGCGACCGGGACCGGGACCGGGACCGAAGCGTCCGGGGTGGCCGTGGCGGCCGTCGTGCCCTGGATCGTCTCCGGGAAGACCGAACAGGCGCTGCGCGCCCAGGCGGAGCGGCTGCGGCGGTTCGTCCTCGACGCCACCGAGCCGGTGCGTCCGGCCGACGTCGGCCACGCCCTCGCCACGCGGCGGGCCGTGCTCGACCACGGCGCCGTCGTCCTCGGCGCCGACCGCGAGTCCCTGGTGCGCGGCCTGGCCGCCGTCGCCCGGGGCGAGAACGCCCCGGGCACGGCACGGGCGCGCGCCGCACGCGGCGGGAAGACGGCGTTCCTCTTCACCGGCCAGGGCAGCCAGCGCCTCGGCATGGGCCGGGAGCTGTACACCGCGAACCCGGTCTATGCGGCCGCCTTCGACGAGGTCTGCCGCCACCTGGACGGCGAACTGCCGCGCCCTCTCAAGGACGTGCTCTTCGCCCCGGAGAACTCGGCCGACGCGGCGCTGATCGACCAGACCGCGTTCACCCAGGCGGCCCTGTTCGCTGTCGAGACCGCCCTGTTCCGGCTGTTCGAGCACTACGGGATCGTCCCCGACCACCTCCTCGGCCACTCGATCGGCGAGGTCACGGCGGCCCACGCCGCCGGGGTCCTCTCCCTGGAGGACGCCTGTGTGATGGTCGCCGAACGGGGCCGGCTGATGCAGGCCGCGCGCGAAGGCGGGTCGATGGCCGCCGTGGCGGCGGGCGAGGACGAGGTACGCGCCTCCCTCGCCCCGTACGGCGACCGGGTCGCCGTCGCCGGGGTCAACGGGCCGCAGGCGATGGTGATCTCCGGTGACGCGGACGTGGTCGCCGAGGTCGCGGCCACCTGGCGGGCCAAGGGCGCGCGCACCAAGCTGCTGCCGGTCTCGCACGCCTTCCACTCGCCCCATATGGACGAGGTCCTGGACGAGTTCCGCGAGATCGTCTCCTGCCTGACGCTCCACCCGCCGCGCATCCCGCTGGTCTCCAATGTGACCGGCACCCTCGCCACCGACGAACAGCTCACCTCCCCCGACTACTGGGCCCGCCACATCCGCGAGGCGGTCCGCTTCGCGGACGGGGTGCGGTATCTGGCGGCGGAGGGCGCGACGGAGTTCCTGGAGCTGGGCCCGGACGGCGTCCTGACCGCCCTCGCGCAGGCCGTCCTCACCGAGGACGCCGAGGACGCGGCGGCGGCCGGGGTCCTCGTCCCGGCGCTGCGGCGTGGCCGCCCGGAGCCGGAGACGGTGACCGAGGCGCTGGCCCTGCTCCGCCTCCGGGGCGCGTCCCCGGACTGGGACGCGGTCTTCCCCGGCGCCCGGCCCACCGCCCTGCCCGGGTACGCCTTCCAGCACGAGCGGTACTGGCTGGACGCGGCGGAGACGCCCGCCGACGCGGGCGGCCTGGGCCTCACCCCGGCCGGTCACCCGCTGCTGGGCGCGGCCGTACGCCTCGCCGACCGGGACGCGTATCTGTTCACCGGCCGCCTCTCGACGCGGACGCACCCGTGGCTGGCGGACCACGCCGTGGCCGGGACCGTCCTCGTCCCTGCCACCGGTCTGCTGGAGCTCGCCGTGTGGGCGGGCGGGCAGATCGACACCCCGGCCGTGGAGGAACTGACCTTCTCCGCGCCCCTGGTGCTGCCCGCGACGGGCGGCGTTCAGGTCCAGCTCGTGGTGGACGCGGCGGACGAGTCGGGGCGGCGGGGCGTGGCGATCCACTCCCGTGCCGACAGCGAGTCCGGGGGCCTGGGCGAGGGCGAGGGCGCGGGCGGGTGGACGCTGAACGCGAGCGGCACGCTCGGGACCGAGCCCCCGGAGCCGGGGTCGGGGTCGGACGGTGCCTGGCCGCCGGCCGGTGCGGTGGAGGTGCCGCTGGACGGGGTGTACGACCGGCTCGCCGACCATGAGTACGCGTACGGGCCCGCGTTCCAGGGCCTGACCCGGCTCTGGACGGATGACGACGCCGGCCTCTACGCCGAGGTGGCCCTCCCGGAGGACGAGCAGGCCCAGGCCGGGCGGTTCCTGCTGCACCCCGCCCTGCTGGACGCGGCACTCCACCCGCTCCTGCCCGGGGTCGCCGCCCCGGACCGGCCCGCCGTCCTGCCGTTCTCCTGGAACGGCGTCACCCTGCACGCGGTCGGCGCGACCACCCTCCGCGTGCGGATCTCGCCGACGGGCCCCGACACAGTCGCGCTCACGGCCGCCGACCCGACCGGCCGTCCGGTGACCACCGTCGAGACCCTGCATCTGCGGCCGCTCGATCTCGACGCCCTGCGCCGGGCCGGTGCGAGTGCGGGTGCCGGAACCGCCGGCCGGGACGGGCTCCTGCGGATGACCTGGGCTCCCGCCACACCTCAGGGCGATACGCGGTATGCGGGGGCCACACCTCAGGTGCTGGACCTGACGGCCCCCGGTACGGCGTCGGACCCGGCGGCTGTGCGGGAAGCACTGCACCTGGCGCTGCGTGAGGTCCAGCGGTGGCTGGCCGAACCCTCGGAGGGTCCGCTCGTGGTCCTCACCCGGGGCGCGGTGGCGACGAGGCCGGACGAGGGCATCACGGACCTCACCCACGCTCCCGTCTGGGGACTCGTCCGCACCGCGCAGACCGAGAACCCCGACCAGATCGTCCTTCTCGACCTGGACCCGCAGTCGGCCTTGGAGGAAAGCGAGTACTCAGCCCTGGTCACCACGACTCTCGGCCTCGGCCATGCTCAACTTGCCCACCGCGAGGGCCAGTTCCTGACCCCGCTACTCAGCCGGGTCGAGGCCCCCACCGCCCCCGCGGCTCCCGCCTGGGGCGAGGGGACGGTGTTGATCACCGGCGCGACCGGCACCCTCGGCACCGCCCTCGCCCGCCACCTCGTCACCCACCACCACGCCCGACACCTCCTCCTCCTCTCCCGACGCGGACCCGACGCCCCCGGCGCCACCCAACTCACAGCAGAACTCCAAGCCGCCGGAGCGAGCGTCCATCTCGTCGCCTGCGACGCCGCCGACCGAGACCAACTCGCCGCCACCATCCAGGCCATCCCCGCCGACCGACCCCTCACCGCCGTCATCCACACCGCCGGCACCCTCGACGACACCGTCCTCACC
>NZ_JBEXXN010000082.1:0-22808 GCF_040630445.1 Streptomyces sp. NPDC005805 | reverse complement strand
CACATGACGGTGATCTTCGCGAACTCTCAGACCGCGAAGATCACCACCGTCGACTACAAGCAGCAGTTGATCAATTACCCAACACTTTCTCAGGCGCGTCCGGGGCCGGACCGGCTCAGGCGCTCAGATACCCGGGGAGCGCGACGGACGGCGCCAGGTCCCCGGCGGGGACGGGCGCGCCGTACGCCGGGGCCACCGGGACCACGCCCGCCCAGTGGGGGAGGCCCAGGTCCTCCGGGTCGTCGTTGGGGCCGCCCGTGCGGGACTTGGCCGACACCTCGGCCAGGTCCAGCCGGAGGACCGCCGTGGCCGCCAGCTCCTTGGCGTTCGCCGGGCGGGAGTCGGCGGAGCGGCCGGCCACGACCTGGTCGACCAGGGCGTCCAGGGCGGTCCGCTTCTCCGCCGGATCCGTGACCTGGTGGGCGGTGCCGTGCACCACCACGGAGCGGTAGTTGATCGAGTGGTGGAACGCGGACCGGGCGAGGACCAGGCCGTCGACATGGGTCACCGTCAGGCAGACCGCCAGGCCCGGGTCCGGCCGGCCGGCCTCCCGCAGCGGGCGGGATCCGGTGGAGCCGTGCACATACAGGGCCTCGCCGACACGCGCGTACAGCGTGGGCAGCACCACCGGGGCGCCGTCGCGGACGAAGCCGAGATGGCAGAGGTAGGAGGCGTCGAGTATCGCGTGGACCGTCGCGCGGTCGTAGGACGCCCGCTCGCGGGCGCGGGTGGGGACGGTGCGGCCGGTGGGCTCGTAGG
The DNA here is from genome assembly GCF_040630445.1 of Streptomyces sp. NPDC005805. Classification (NCBI taxonomy): domain Bacteria; kingdom Bacillati; phylum Actinomycetota; class Actinomycetes; order Kitasatosporales; family Streptomycetaceae; genus Streptomyces; species Streptomyces sp. NPDC005805. The sequence continues at coordinate 22,049 of NZ_JBEXXN010000082.1, read as the reverse complement.
CGGTCGCGGTGTCCTGCGGGGCGGGGACCGGCATTGCGCTCTCCATTGCACTAGTGCATACTGTGGTTTGTGCTAGGAGAGTATCGGATCGCCGGGCGGCGCGCATCGGAGATTGCCGCGAACATCGAGGGCGCGGTCGGCTCGGGAGAGCTGGAGCCGGGTCAACTGCTGCCGCCCATGCGCGAATTGGCGGCGGATCTGGGCGTCAACCCCAATACCGTCGCCGCCGCGTACCGCACCCTGCGCGAGCGCGGGGTGATCGAGACGGACGGGCGCCGGGGGAGCCGGGTGCGTCCGCGACCGGCCACCACCACGCGCAACGCGATCCGGGTGGAGCCGCCGCCGGGCGGGCGCAGCCTCGCCGAGGGGAACCCGGACACGGCCCTGCTGCCGCCCCTGGCCGAGGCGTTCGCCGCCGCCGCGCGCTCGCACGACGCGGACCCCGTGCTCTACGGGGAGGGCCAGCTCGACCCGGAGTTCGCCCGCCTGGCGCGCGAGCGCTTCGACGCGGACGGCGTCCCGCCGGGGCCCGTGGCCGCCACCTCCGGGGCGCTCGACGCCATCGAGCGGGTGCTCGCCGCGCATCTGCGCGCGGGGGACGCGGTCGCCGTCGAGGACCCCGGCTGGGGAAGCCTGCTCGACCTGGTGACCTCACTGGGCTTCAAGGCGGTGCCGGTCGCCCTGGACGACGACGGGCCGCTGCCGGAGGCGGTGGCGGACGCGCTCGCCGGGGGCGCGCGGGCGATCGTGGTCACCGACCGGGCGCAGAACCCGACCGGGGCCGCGATCACGGCCGAGCGGGCGGCGGAACTCCGGGCGGTGCTGGGCCGGTACCCGCGCACCCTCGTGGTGGAGGACGACCACGGCCACGCCATCGTCGACCAGCCGCTGCACCCCCTCGCGGGCGCCACGGCCCACTGGGCGGTGGTCCGTTCGGCGGCCAAGGCGTACGGGCCCGACCTGCGGGTCGCCCACCTCACCGGCGACACCGTGACCGTCGACCGGGTCCAGGGGCGGCTGGGGCTCGGGCCGGGCTGGGTCAGCCGCATCCTCCAGCGCGCGGTCGCCCATCTGTGGCGCACGGGGGCGGTGGACCCGGCGGCCGTGGCCCGCGCGTACGGCGAGCGGCGCGCGGCCCTCGTCGACGCCCTCGCCCGCCACGGGGTCACGGCGCGCGGGCGGAGCGGGATGAACGTCTGGGTCCCGGTGCCGGACGAGACCGGGGCGGTCACCCGCCTCCTCCGGGCGGGCTGGGCCGTCGCCCCGGGCGCCCGCTTCCGGATCGCGACCCCGCCCGCGATCCGGATCACCGTCTCGGGCCTGACGCCGGGGGACATCGAGTCCCTGGCGGCGGCGGTGGCGGAGGCGGTGGGGCCGATGCCGGCGCGGAGTTACGGCTGAGGGGTGGGCGGGGGTGGGCCCGGCGGGGCTGACCCGGCCCCGGTCCACCGGGCTGCCCCGGCCCCGGTGGGCCGGGGCAGCCCCCTCAGCGCGCGGGCGCGGGCGGGGCGGCTACCGCCGCCGGAGTACCGGCAACCGGAGCGCCGGCAACCGGAGCACCGGCGGCCGGCGCGCCCGCGCACAGGGCCGGTTCCGGAGCGCCCTCCGGGGCCGTCGGGGCGGGCGCGGCCGCCGGGGCGCGGCGGGGGCGGCTCTGGGTCAGGGCCGCGCCCACGAGGACGATCAGCGCGCCGACCGGCGTGTTCCAGGCGAGGTGCTCGTCGAGCAGGGCCACCCCCGCGCCCGTCGCGATGACCGGGATGAAGTAGGTGACCATCTGGGCCGTCGTCGGCCCCACCTCCGCCACCAGCCCGTACTGGATCAGCAGCGCCATCCCCGTCCCCAGCGTGCCCAGCGCGACCACCGCCAGCAGCGGGACCAGCGGGAACGCGCTCGGCACGGAGGTGAACAGAGGCGTCACCACGCCCAGTTGGAGGGTGGCGAGGCCCAGCTGCGCACCGGTCAGCGAGAGGTGCGAGTGGTGGGAGCCGGCCAGGGTGCGCCGTACGTAGATCCAGCCGATCGGGTAGCAGAGCGAGGCCAGCAGGGCCATCGCCGTCCCGCGTACGTCCAGGCCCGCGAAGCCCTGCCAGGCGCCCAGCACCGTGAGCACGCCCAGGAAGCCGAGCCCCAGACCGGCGACCCGGCGGCGGGTCGGGCGGTCCTCGGAGAGCGCCACCAGCGACAGGGCCATGCCCCACAGCGGCGAGGTCGCGTTGCAGATCCCCGCCAGCGTCGACGGGATGGTCAGCTCGGCGTAGGCGAAGAGCGAGAACGGGAGTGCGTTGAGCAGCAGCGCGGCCACCGTCAGGTGCCCCCAGGTCCGCAGCCCCGTCGGCAGCCGGTCCCGGCGGACGGCCATCGCGACGGCCAGCACCGCCGTGCCGAACAGCAGCCTGCCGAAGGTCACCTGGAACGGGGCGTACGCCTCCGTCCCGACCTTGATCAGCAGAAAGCTGAAGCCCCACACCGCGGAGAGGACGGCGAAGCGGATGCGCCAGTCCACGGCCCGGCGGCCGGGCGGACCGGAGGCGGCGGAAGCGGCGGAAGCGGCGGAAGCGGCCGTGGTGGTGGCGGAGGCAGGGGCGGGGCCGGGGGCGTGATCGGGCGCGGATCCGGTGGAGGCAGCGGCGGTCATGGGTCCACCCTCCCGCCCACAACCTCGTAGAACAAGCGAGAAAAGTTGGACCCGTTCTCGTAGCATCGCTTACATGTTGAATCTGGAGCGCCTGCGCACCCTCGACGCGCTCGCCCGCCACGGCTCGGTCAGCGCCGCCGCGGACGGCCTGCACGTCACCACCTCCGCCGTCTCCCAGCAGATGGCCAAGCTGGAGCGCGAGGTCGGGCAGCGACTCGTGGCCAGGAACGGCCGGGGCGTGCGCCTCACGGACGCCGGGCGGCTCCTCGCCGACCACGCCGCGCGCATCCTCTCCCAGGTCGAGCTGGCCCAGTCCGACATCGAGGCCCAGCGCGGCCAGGTCGTCGGCGAGGTGCGTCTCGGCGCCTTCCCCACCGCCGCGCGGGGGCTCTTCCCCGGCACCCTCGCCGCGCTGCGCGACCGCCATCCCGACCTGCGGGTCACCACCGTGGAGGTGGAGCCCGAGACCGGCATCCGGTCCGTCATCCGGGGCGATCTGGATGTGGCCGTGGTCCTGGACTGGAGCAACAAACGCCTCCCGGTGCCCGGCGGCCTCGCCCACGCCCGGCTGCTCGACGACGTACCGGACGTGGCGATGCCCGCGGACCATCCGCTCGCCGGGCGCGCGGAGGTGGACCTGGAGGAGTTCGCCGACGACGACTGGGTGTCCTGGCCGGAGGGGGAGTTCTGCCACGACTGGCTGGTGTTCACCCTGCGGTCCAAGGGCTTCGAGCCGCGTATCGCGCATCTGGCGGGGGAGCACCACACCCAGCTCGCGCTGATCGCCGCCGGCCTCGGGGTGTGCGTCGCGCCGAGGCTCGGCCGGGGGCCGGTGCCGGAGGGCGTGGCCCTGGTGCCGGTACGGCAGCGGATGCTCCGCCACGTCTACGCGGTCTGGCGGGCCGACGCGGACCGCAGGCCCTCCATCAGGGCGGCGGGGGAGGCGCTGCGCACGGCGGCGGACACACCTCGGTGACCCGTCCGGTAATCCGTCCGGTAATCCGCCCGGTGTCCCGCCCGGTGTCCCGCGCGCGTTCCCGGCCGGGGGCGTTCCGGACCGGACGCGTTCCCGGCCGGGCGCGGCACGTCCCGGAAACAACCGGCGCATCCCGGAGACGCGACGCGTCCCCGAAGCATCGGGGCCGTCCGGGACGCGGCCGACCAGCGCGCCCCGGACGGTCCGTCCGGCCGGACCGGCCGCCCGCCCCGGAGACCGGGGGCGCGGCCGGGCCCGGCCGTCACGCGTGACCCGCGTGTCCCGCCCGGCCGCTGACCCCGACGGCGGGCGGGACACGCCTCACGCGAGCCTGATCGCGTCCCCCTCGACCGCGATGGCCTGCTCCGGCAGGGGCATGGTCGCCGGACCGCCCTTGACGCTGCCGTCGGTGGCGTCGAACCGGCTGTTGTGGCACGGGCAGACGATCACCCCGTCGGCCACGTCCTTCACCGCGCAGCCCTGGTGGGTGCACTTCGAGGAGAACGCCTTGAACACCCCGGCCTGCGGCTGCGTGACGACCACATCGCCGACGACCTTTCCGCCGCCCTCCGGGATCTCCGCGGTCCGCACCAGGACGTCCCCGCCGGCCCCGCCGCCACCGGTGTCCGTGCCGCCTGTACCGCCCGTTCCGCCCGTGGTCCCGTTCGCCGGCGGCGCCGCCTCCTCCGAACCTCCGCACGCCGTCAGGGCGGTGAGCCCCAGACAGCAGCCGGCGGCCACGACGGTGCGCCGCGCCAGCGGCGGAGCGGTCGCCTGCGTTCCGGTCATGATGATGTTCCTCTCGACGGCAGGTCCCATTGCCGACCCGTTCAAGGAGAGATACGGGCCACGGGCCGGGGACGTTCAACCGCGAACGATCAACTACGGGGCCGTGCCGGGCACGTGACCGGGTACGCGCACCCCGCCCGCATGAGTACGAGCGCCCATGTGCCCGCACCCCACCGCTGCCTAGCGTGACGGCCATGCAGAATTTCGCGAGCGGCGCCGCCGGTTCCTGCGCCGCCGAGGGGTGGCCGCTGCTCTACCTCGGCACGGTCGCCGTCCTCGGCGGACTGGGCCTGCTGGTCAACCTGCTGGCCCTCTACGCGTCGATCTTCGCGACCGACGACTGCGGAACCGGGGCGGCGTCCGCGTCGTTCCGGTGCACCACGGCGGGGAGGCTGACGATGTACGCGCTGCCGTGGGCGGGCCTGGTCGTCGCGGTGGTCGCGGCCACCGGGCTCGGGGTGGCGGCCGTGAACCGGGGGGACTCGCCCTGGTGGTTCCTCCTCGCCGGGGCCGGCGCGCACCTCGCGGGGCTCGCCGGGGCCTGCGCCGTGATGCTGCCGGGCGTCCGGCGGGCGCGGAGCGGGAGCGACATATGAGCATCGGCATGGACGCGTACGCGCACTGGCGGGCCAAGTCGGTCCGCCGGCCCGGTGAGGTGACGGTCACGACCCCGCTGCTCTGGCAGGCCGAGAAGCACGCCGAGGCCGAACGCCGCCTGGCGGCGCGGCTGCTGCCCACCGGAGCCGACCGGGCCGGACCCGCCGGCCCGGACGACGCCCTGGCGAAACTGGCCCTCGGCGAGGCCATGCGCCGCGCGGTGCTGCGGTACCGGCCGGGGGCCGTGTACGAGGCCCTGGAACTGGGCGCCACCTGGCACGAGGTGGCCGCCGCCCTCGACTCCACCACGGAGGAGGCCCGGGCCCACCTCCGCGCGTACGCGGAGGAGCAGCACCGCCGGTACGAGGAGGACCTGATGACCGGCCGGAACCCCTTCGGCCTCTCCCCGGACCGCTACCGCGCCGCCCTGCGGCTCCTCGAACTCGCGGACGACGAGCGCCCGGAGCCGGCCGAGGGGTAGCGGGCGGCCCGCCCGGACGCGTGGCCCGGATAGCCTGGGCGGATGCTTACGGGGGTCGTAGCGAGGCCCTCTATGTCACGCCCCTGCGTGAGGGCAGGTCAGCGAGGACTACGCGTGCGATGTCGTCCACGCCTTTAACGAGCGGGGGTTCGGCGCACTGGACCCAAAATGGAGCGGGGGACGGCCGAAGAAGATCGGTGACCAGGTGCGCGAGCGTATCTGCCTGATCGCCCGGACGTCCCCTGCCGGACGACGACCACGTGGAAGGCATCCACCGACCCGCAGCTCATCGCCAAGATGCACCGGGCGCTGGAACTGTACGACGCTCCACCCACCGACGGCCGGGTGGTCTGTGTCGACGAGTTCGGCCCGCTCACCCGGACAAGGCTGCGTAACAAGTTATGAGGCGTGGCGTTCAGAGCCCGGCGAGCACGGACAGCCGGATCGCCTCGTTCTCGGACAGCGACCGTATCGGCTCGCCGGTCACCACCTGCCGCTTGGACTTCCATCCCCGCAGCCAAAGACTGGTCGCCCAGCCTGCTTCAAGCTCATCGCGTTCGAACCGCCGGTCGGCCACGTCCTGGTACGCCGCGAGGAACGCCGCCGACTCCTCGGCGGACGGGGCCACATAGGCTGCGGCGATACCCACGATCACCGCCTCTGTCTCCACTATTGCGCTGTCCCAGTCGTACGCGACGTGGAGCGCTTCACCGCGCCAGCGGAAGTTTTCCCGGAACCAGTCGCCGTGGCCGATGACCTTCGGCGCCTGCCAACAAGCGATCCGTTCGCGCGCAGCACGGCCGGCCCGTTCGAGCCAGTCCGGACCCGCCACCGAGTGAAAGGGCCGCTCGACGTCCTCGGCGGTCGCCCACGCCCCGGGCTCGTCATGGTCCCAGCGGTTCCACGACGGTTTCGGTTGGAGGTCAACACCGGCGGCCAACGGACGGGCGGTGCGCACGAGCGCTGCGAGAGCCGACGTGAACGGCCACGGAGCCCGCCCCGAAGACGGGAGTTCATCCCCTCCCTCGACCAGCGCTTCAACGCTGGCAGTCCACCCCTCGAACGGAGTGGGTGCGAGGATCGGCTCAGGAGCGGGATACCCAGAAGCGTGCAGCAGACTCTGTACGGCGAAGCAGCCTTCGAGACGGGCAGCCGGCTCCCGAACCTTGATGACGACCTCTCGGCCATCGGCGAGCACGGCACCGATCACGACCGAGAGCCGACCGCTCCGGAAGCGCTCGGCCACAATCCTCGATCCGAGGTGGTCCGAACACCACTGGTCGAGCCGGCCGGCATCGATATGAGGGACGTCCATAGGACGAACCCTACGGATCGACGTCGAACGGCCCTCCTCGCTTGATTCACAGTCAGCCAAGGAGTGGCGCGCCCGCAGCCGATCCATTTTCCGTTCGACCAATCGAGCAGAACCACTAGATGCCGTCGGCTGGTTGTGCGGCTGCCGCAGCCGCCTGGGATCCATGGTCGATACGCAGAGGAGGCGGCACTCCTGGACGATGCCACCAGCGCCCTCCAGGCCCTGGAACGGGCTCAGTTCGCGTACGACTTCGCAGACCACACTCGCGAGCAGGCATGGGTCCGCTTCGTGACGCGCGGACGACGCCGTAGCTCGCCCGGGGGACGACCTACCGGACGGTGGCGTCGTCGTTCTCGGCGATCTGGCCGTGGCCCTGCTTCGGGGCGGGGACAGCGACCAGGGCGTGGACGTGGCAAGGAAGTTCGCAGCTGCCACGCACACCAAGTGCCTGAGCCCGTCTGCCGCACGGACAGGCTCAGGTCGCGAACCTCATCGGTCGCATCAGCCCGTTGCGGTTTCCTCGACCACCCAGGCCAGGTACGCCTCCGAGCCGCCAGTCACCGGCAGGGTGATCCACTCGGGGACGTCGTACGGGTGCTGCTCCGCCACCCACGCCTCCAGTTCTGAAAGCCGGTCCGTCGTCGTCTTGAACGAGATCCGCCACTCCGTGGCTTTTTCGATGCTGCCCTTCCAGCGGTAGACCGCGGTGAAAGCTGCGTCGATGTGCGCGCAGGCCGCCAAGCGAGCCTTTACCGGCCCCAAGGCGAGGGCCTTCGCCTTCTCCTCGTCGTCGATGGTCGTCTGCGCGATCACGATCCCGGTCGCCATGCGGCTGCTCCTTCTTGACGGTATGTCTCGACCCTACCCATCGAGTTGGCGAGTGCGGTCGGCTCCCGACCTGGGAGCAGCAAGCATGGCTCGCGGATGCGGACGCGGTGGCACGGGCGCTCATCCTCTGCGATCACCCTCAGTTACTATGCTCACTTCATGCCGGAGGTCGGCACCACCGTCGGTCGGCGACTTTCCCTGCTGCACCTCCCCCGAGGGTGTCCGTGGATTGCAGGGTTGAAGAGATGGGTGGCCTGGGAAAGTGTTGGAAGAGGTCGTAGCGACCCGCTATGTCACGCCCCTGCGTGAAGGCGGCTCGCTCCCCGGGATCGTCGAGGCCGACGACCTCGGCACGTACGTCATGAAGTTCACCGGGGCCGGGCAGGGGCGCAAGACCCTGGTCGCCGAGGTGATCTGCGGGCAGCTCGGGCGGCGGCTCGGGCTGCGGGTGCCCGAACTCGTCGTGATGGAGCTGGACCCCGTGATCGGGCTCTCCGAGCCGGACCAGGAGGTGCAGGAGCTGCTGAAGGCGAGCGGCGGGCTCAATCTCGGGATGGACTTCCTGCCGGGGTCCCTCGGCTTCGACCCCCTCGCCTACTCCGTGGACCCGCTGGAGGCCGGGCGGGTCGTCTGGTTCGACGCGCTGATCAACAACGTGGACCGCTCCTGGCGCAACCCCAACCTGCTCGTCTGGCACGGCGACCTGTGGCTGATCGACCACGGCGCGACGATGATCTGGCACCACAACTGGCCCGGCGCGGCCGCCTCCGCCGCCAAGCCCTATGACGCCTCCGACCACGCCCTCGCCCGCTTCGCGCCGGATGTCGGTGCCGCCGCCGAGGCGCTGGCCCCGCTGGTCACCGAGGACCTGCTGACCGAGGCGGCCGCCGACGTGCCCGACGCCTGGCTCGACGGCGAGCCGGGCTTCGCCTCGCCCGACGAGGTCCGCCGCGCGTATGTGGAGACCCTGCTCGCCCGGGCCCCCGGCATCCATGAGCGCATCACCCTGGGCGCCCCCGCCCCCGAGCGGGCGCCGCAGCCGCCCGGGTGGCTGACCGATCATCTGCCGGCCTGGCCGCACCCGCCGAAGAAGCAGCCGACGGAGAAGCAGCCGACGGAGAAGCACTCGCCGAAGAAGCAGCAGCAGGAGGAGCAGGGCGTGACGCAGACCGAGGAGGCCGGCCGGTGAGCGGGCGCGACGTCTTCGAGTACGCGCTGCTGCGCGTGGTGCCCCGCGTCGAGCGCGGTGAGTGCTTCAACGCGGGCGTGGTCGTCTACTGCCGGGCCCGGTCCTTCGTGGCCGCCCGGACCCATCTCGATCACGCCAAACTGACGGCCCTGGACCCGGACGCCGACGTCACGGGGGTGCGGGCCGCGCTCGCCGCCGTCGAGGGGGTCTGCCTGGGCGGGGAGGACGCCGGACAGGCGGCCCGGGACGACGCGGGGCGGCGCTTCCGCTGGCTCATCGCCCCCAGGTCGACGGTGGTCCAGCCCGGCCCGGTGCACACCGGCCTCACCGCCGACCCGGAGGCGGAGGTGGAGCGCCTGCTCGACCTCCTGGTGCGCTGACAGGCGCCGAGAGCAGGCGTCCGCACCGGCCCGGCACCCGTGTGAGATACGACGCCGCGCCCGGACGCCGTTGACACCGGGTGCCAGGGCTTCTAGCGTCCTTCCTGCCGAGGTACTAAGCGGTCGCTCAGGCGTACGAGCGTGTGCGGAGCGGGCAGCGCACAGCATGTACGCGGGCGGCGGCCGCGGGACCCGGCCCAGGGATTGACGGGCTCAAGGGCGAGGAGAACCAGAATGTCCACCACCGAGCAGCGCGTGGCCGTCGTGACCGGCGGCGCACGCGGCATCGGCGCCGCCACCGCGCTCCGGCTCGCGGCCGAGGGCCGTGCCGTGGCCGTACTCGACCTCGACGAGGCGGCCTGCAAGGACACGGTCGAGAAGATCACCGCGGCGGGCGGCCGGGCGATCGCCGTCGGCTGCGACGTCTCCGACGCCGCGCAGGTGGAGGCCGCCGTCGCGCGCGTCGCCCAGGAGCTGGGCGCGCCGACCATCCTCGTCAACAACGCGGGCGTGCTCCGCGACAACCTGCTGTTCAAGATGAGCGAGTCCGACTGGGACACCGTGGTGAACGTGCACCTCAAGGGCGCGTTCCTGATGGCGAAGGCGTGCCAGAAGCACATGGTCGACGCGGGCTTCGGCCGGGTCGTCTCGCTCTCCTCCTCGTCCGCCCTCGGCAACCGGGGCCAGGCGAACTACGCGGCCGTGAAGGCGGGTCTCCAGGGCTTCACCAAGACCCTCGCCAAGGAGCTGGGCAAGTTCGGGATCACCGCCAACGCCGTGGCCCCCGGCTTCATCGTCACCGAGATGACCGCCCAGACCGCCGCCCGCGTCGGTATGGGCTTCGAGGACTTCCAGGCCGCCGCGGCCACCCAGATCCCCGTCCAGCGCGTCGGCCGCCCCGAGGACGTCGCGAACGCGATCGCCTTCTTCACGGGCGACGACGCCGGATTCGTCTCCGGCCAGGTCCTGTACGTGGCCGGCGGACCGCTCAACTGACACCCCAGGGACGAGTGACATGACGCAGCAGACCGCGGACAGCGGAAAGGTCGCCCTGGTCACCGGGGCGAGCCGGGGCATCGGCTACGGAGTCGCCGAGGCGCTGGTGGCCCGGGGCGACCGGGTGTGCATCACCGGGCGCGGCGAGGAGGCCCTCAAGGAGGCCGTGGAACGCCTGGGCGCGGACCGGGTGATCGCCGTGGCCGGCAAGGCGCACGACGAGGCCCACCAGGCGGCGGCCGTCGAGGCCACCATGGCGGCCTTCGGCAGGGTCGACTACCTGGTCAACAACGCGGGCACCAACCCGGTCTTCGGCCCGATGGCCGAGCTGGACCTGAACGTGGCCCGCAAGGTGTACGAGACCAATGTGATCTCGGCGCTGGGCTTCGCGCAGCAGACCTGGAAGGCGTGGCAGAAGGAGAACGGCGGTGCGATCGTGAACATCGCCTCCGTCGCCGGCGTCTCCCCGTCGCCCTTCATCGGCGCCTACGGCATGAGCAAGGCGGCCATGATCAACCTGACCGTCCAGCTCGCGCACGAGTTCGCGCCGGTGGTCCGGGTCAACGCCATCGCACCGGCCGTGATCAAGACCAGGTTCGCGCAGGCGCTGTACGAGGGCCGCGAGGCGGAGGCCGCCGCCGCGTACCCGCTGGGGCGGCTCGGGGTGCCCGAGGACATCGGCGGAGCGGCCGCGTTTCTCACCTCCGCACAATCCGACTGGATCACGGGGCAGACGCTGGTCGTCGATGGGGGTATCTTCCTCAACGCGGGCGTGCACTGACGCCGCCCATCGGACCGCCCTGAGGCGGTTTGTTCCTGGATGATCCAAGTGCCCCGCCGGGCCTTCAGATTGAACCGGCGGGGCGCTGCGGTATGGTTCGCCGACCTACGGCGGAACGAGGAGCGTGCACGGTGTACTACCGGACCTGTCTGCAGGCCGCTGCAGCCCTAGCGTCCATATCCCTGCTGGCAGGATGCGGTCTGTTCTCGGACGGCGACGGCGGCGGGAAGCAGAAGATCGCCGTCGGGACGACGAGTGAGCCGAGCACCCTCGACCCGGCCGCCGCCTGGGACGGTTCGTGGGAGCTGTACCGGAACGTCTTCCAGACCCTGGTGAGCTTCCCGACCGGATCCACGACCCCCCAGCCGGACGCCGCCGAGACCTGCCGCTTCGCCGACTCCACGAACAAGGTCTTCCAGTGCAAGCTGCGCTCGGGCCTGACGTTCACCAACGGGGACAAGCTCGACGCCACCGCGGTCAAGCACTCCATCGACCGCATCCGCACCATCGACGCCGAGGGCGGGCCCAACGGCCTCCTCGGCTCCCTGGACCGGATCAGCACCTCCAGCGACCGGACGGTCACCTTCCATCTGAAGACCGCCGACGCCACCTTCCCGTTCATCCTGGCGACGCCGGCCATGTCCCTCGTCCCGCCGTCCGAGTACCCGGCGAGCGGGCTGCGCGAGGACGGCAAGCTCACCGGCTCCGGCCCCTACGCCCTGGACTCGTACACCAAGAGCCAGTCGGCCGTGCTGAGCCGCTTCAAGGACTACAAGGGCTTCGCCAAGATCAAGAACGACAACGTCACGATCCAGTACTACCAGGACTCGGACGTGATGATGCAGGCCCTCAAGGACGGGAAGATCGACGCGATCAACCGCGGTCTGACCGCCGAGGAGGTCGTGGAACTCCAGGAGAAGCGCCCGGAGAACGACCACCTCCAGCTCGTGGAGACGGTCGGCGCCGACATCCGCTACCTGGTCTTCAACCCGGGTGACTCCAACGCCGGCAAGCTCGCCGTCCGCCGTGCCATCGCCCAGGTCATCGACCGGGGCGCGCTGGTGGAGAAGGTGTACCGGGGTACCGCCGAGCCGCTGTACTCGATGGTCCCCAAGGGCATCGCCGGGCACACCACCGAGTTCTTCGACCGCTTCGGCGAGCCGAACCCGACCAAGGCGACGGAGATCCTCCAGGACGCGGGCATCACCGCGCCGGTGCCGCTGAAGTTCTGGTACACCACCGACCGCTACGGCTCCTCCACGGCCCCGGAGTTCGCCGAGATCAAGCGGCAGCTGGAGGAGACCGGGCTGTTCCGGATCACCGTCGAGGGCAAGCCCTGGTCGGAGTTCCAGGAGGGCTACCAGAACGGCGAGTACCCGGTCTTCGGCCGCGGCTGGTTCCCCGACTTCCCGGACCCGGACAACTTCATCGCCCCGTTCGTCGGCGCCAAGAACGTCCTCGGCACCCCGTACGAGAGCCCCGAGATCACGGACCAGCTGCTGCCCCAGTCCCGGCGGGAGAGCGACCGCGGCGCGGTCACCGGGCAGTTCGAGCGGGCGCAGGAGATCCTCGTCGACGACGTGCGGCTGCTGCCGCTGTGGCAGGGCAAGCTGTACGTCGCGGCCAGCGAGGAGATCGGCGGCGGCGAGCGCGCCCTCGACCCGCAGACCGTCATGCAGATGTGGGAGCTGTACCGCAAGACGAGCTGGTGAGCCCGCGCCGGTGGGTCCGTCCCACCGGCCGGTCGGCCGGTTGTCAGTGGCGGCGGGTAGGTTCGGGGGAACCGGTTCCGGGATCCCCGGAACCACCCGTCCCACGGAGGTTGTTGACGTGACCGACACCGGCATGCTGCCCGAGTCCTGGCGCGGCGTTCTCGGCGAGGAGCTCCAGAAGCCGTACTTCGCGGAGCTCACCGAATTCGTCGAGAAGGAGCGCGCGAACGGGCCGGTGTACCCGCCGCGGGCCGAGGTGTTCGCCGCGCTCGACGCCACCCCGTACGACCGGGTCAAGGTCCTCGTCCTCGGCCAGGACCCGTACCACGGCGAGGGCCAGGGCCACGGGCTGTGCTTCTCGGTCCGCCCGGGGGTGAAGACCCCGCCCTCCCTGCGGAACATCTACAAGGAGATGCAGGCCGAGCTGGGGCACCCGGTCCCGGACAACGGCTATCTGATGCCCTGGGCCGAGCAGGGCGTCCTCCTGCTGAACGCGGTCCTCACCGTCCGCGCCGGCGAGGCGAACTCGCACAAGAACAAGGGCTGGGAGAAGTTCACCGACGCCGTGATCCGCGCGGTGGCCTCCCGCCCCGACCCGGCCGTGTTCGTCCTCTGGGGGAACTACGCGCAGAAGAAGCTCCCCCTGATCGACGAGAGCCGCCACGTCGTGGTCAAGGGGGCGCACCCCTCGCCGCTCTCGGCGAAGAAGTTCTTCGGCTCCCGTCCCTTCACCCAGATCAACGAGGCCGTCGCCGCGCAGGGGCACGAGCCGATCGACTGGCGCATCCCGGACCTCGGCTGAGGTTCACACCCCCGGCGCACCGGTTCGCCCCCGGGCCCCGAGCCTGACGGGCATCGGCCCGGACACGACCTACTGTTCGGTGCGTCGGGGTTCGATGTCCGTGCGCGAGGGCGCGCGGCCGCGGGGTGCGGTGACCGGGAGGCCGTGGTGGAGCAGCAGGAGGCGTCGGGCGACGCCACGATGACCCGGATCGGGCAGGCGGTCATCCTGCTGCACGGCGGCGACCGCGCGGAGGCGCGTGAACGCCTCGCCGCGCTCTGGTCGGAGATCGCCGGCTCCGGCGCCGCCCTGCACCGCTGCACCCTCGCCCACTACATGGCCGATGTGCAGGACGACCCGGGCGACGAACTCGCCTGGGACCTGCGGGCGCTGTCCGCCGCGCAGGAGCTGAGCGGCACCGGGGAGGCGGACGACACGGGTCCGGACGGCGGCGACCGCCTCGCGGTCCGGGCCCTGCATCCCTCGCTCCACCTCAACCTGGCCGCCGACTACGTCAAACTCCGCCGCCCTGCGGACGCCCGGGCCCACCTGGACCTGGCGCGCGCGGCGACGGGTGCCCTGGCGGACGACGGATACGGGAACGGGATCCGCGCCGCGATCGACCGGCTGGAGCGCGCGCTGGGCCCGGACTGACGGGGCCGGCCGGCGCGCCGGGGCCCAAGGGCTTCCCGGACCGGTCCGCTTCGACAGGCGTCGGGCCCGGAGGCCCGGCGGCAGGCGCCGCCGACCGGTGCCCGTCGGCGGGCATCGCGCGGCATTCCGCGCCCGGGCGGGCCGTCACCGCTCGTCCCGGGCGTCGGCGGCATGGCGGCAGAGGCGGTCCGCGCGGCCGTCCGGATGCCAGACGCCGTGGTCGGCGCCGAGCCGGCAGAGTTCGGACGCGCGCGGCGGGAGGGACGGCAGCGCGGGCAGCGCGGTCTCCCGCTCCCACGGCAGGCCGGGCGACGCCTCCCGGGGCGGCACCGGAGGCCGGGCCGCCGGGGCGGGTCCGGGCGGCGCCGGGATCGTGCGCGGCGGGGCGGGCCGCTCGCCCGCCGGTGACGCGGCGGGCGAAGGCGGGGCCGGGGAAGCGCCCCGGGGCGGCGGCAGGGCCGCCTCCAGCGCGTCCCGGGCCGGGCCGTCCACGATCTGCGGCGCCAGTCCCGGGTCCCCCGGCAGGCCGGGGGCGGTGGCGGGCGCACCGGCCGGGCCGGCGGGCGGGGCGGGCTCGACCGACACGCATCCGGCCGTCGCCAGCATCGCCAGGCCGACCAGCGCCCTCGCTGTGGTTCTCGTTCGCTGCACGTGGGCAACTCTGCTGTGCGCGCGGGCGATTGCCGAACCGTACCGGCCGGAAATGGCCCGCACGGGTGACGCGGAATCCGGCCGCGTCACACCGGGTGGCTCATTCGCCGCTCGTTCGCCGCCTCATTCGCCCGTCTCGCCGTCGATCGCCTCGCGCAGCAGGTCGGCATGGCCGTTGTGGCGGGCGTACTCCTCGATCATATGGGTGAGGACCCAGCGCAGATTGAAGCGCTCCTTGCGGGAGTTGGTCCCGGCGCTGATGTCGTCCAGGGAGCCGGCCGAGGCGATCGCGCGGGCGGCGGCGACCTCGGCCTCCCAGTCGGCGACCGTGGCGCTCCAGGTGGTCTCCGGGGTGGTGCGGAAGTCGCCGTCCGGGTCCTCGTCGGTGTAGTAGAGCGCCGGCAGGTCCTCGCCCGCCATGACGATCCTGAACCACCAGCGCTCCACGTCCGCGAGATGGCGCACCAGGCCCATCAGGGTCAGCGTCGAGGGAGGGGAGGAGGGGGTGCGCAGCTGCTCGTCGGTCAGCCCCGAGCACTTCTTCATCAAGGTCTGCCGGTGGAACTCCAGAAAGCCTTCCAGGGACTCCCGTTCGGTGGGAGAGGTGGGGGGTTCGGTGCGGTCGTCGATCGTCATGACGGCCATCCTGGTGCAGGTCAGCGGGTGGCGGCGAACGGTTATCCGGACCGGACCGGTCCGCCCGCGGGCGCCCGCCCGTCCGGGTCCCGGCCCGCCGGTGCGCCCTCGCCGAGCATGCCGCGCAGCAACTCGCCGAACCCCGTGCGCAGTTCGTCCTCGGAGGGGACCGCCTGGTGGTAGGAGCCGATCGCGCAGGAGAGCATCAGCCCCTCGCACCAGGAGACCAGGGAGAGGGCGTGCCGCTCGGGTTCGGCCGACCCGGCCGCCGCCATCATCGCCACCAGGGGCTCCCGGAACCGGGCGCCGGTCCGGTCGTAGAAGGCACGCAGTTCCGGTCGTCGGCCCGCCTCCAGGGCGAGTTCATAGCGGGCGACGAGGAGTTCGGAGTGGCGGGTGAGGTAGCGGTGCACGGCCACCGCCATGGCGTCCAGCAGCGCGGGGCGGCCGCCGGACGGCGGGGGCAGTTCCGCCACGGTCAGCACGGCCGCCTCCCGTTCGGCGAGGCGCCGCACGGCGGCCTCCAGCAGGGCGAGCCGGGTGCGGGCGTGGTTGGAGGTCGAGCCCTGCGGCAGGCCCGCCGCCTCGTCCACGGCGCGGTGGGTCAGACCCCGCATCCCGCGCTCGGCGAGGAGGGCGAGGGCGGTGTCGGCGATCAGCTCGGCGCGCGGGGTGCCGGGGGAGGGGGCGGGCGTGGCGGTGCGTGCGGACATGGGCACAAACTACCTGGTCGACTACAGGTGTAGTACGGTGAGGGGAAGGTAACTACAGCCGTAGTCCCTCGTGGGACTCGCAACCGACGTGTCGAGGAGCAGCCATGCCCACCACCGGTACGGACACCCGCGCGGTCGTCATCGGCAGCGGAATCGGCGGCCTCACCGCCGCCGTCGCCCTCTCCCTGCGCGGCTGGGACGTCACCGTTCTGGAACGCTCCCCCTCCCTCGAACCCGTCGGCGCCGGGATCAGCCTCGCCCCCAACTCCCTGCGCGCCCTGGACGTCATCGGGCTCGGCGAGCAGATCCGCGACCTCGCCGCCTGGCAGGGCCCGGGCGGGATGCGGAACCCGTCCGGACGCTGGCTCGCCCGGACCGACGCCCGCGCGGCGGCCGAACGCTTCGGCGGCCCCCTCGTCCTGCTGCACCGCGCCACCCTGATCGGCCTCCTCGCCGAACGGCTGCCCGCCGGAGCCGTCCGCACCGGCTGCCCCGGCGAACTCGCCGACCCCGGCACGCCCGGCGGCCGGCCCGCCCGCGTCACCACCCCCGACGGCGAACTGGAGGCCGCCCTCGTCGTCGGCGCCGACGGCATCCACTCCGCCGTCCGCCGCCGGCTCTTCCCGGACCACCCCGGACCCGCCTACTCCGGCTTCACCACCTGGCGCATCGTGATCCCCGCCCCCGACGCCCCCTTCGCACCCCACGAGACCTGGGGCCCCGGCTCCCTCTGGGGCACCCAGCCGCTCAAGGACGGCCGGATCTACGCGTACGCCGCCGCGACCGTCCCCGCCGGGACGCACGCCGACGACGAGAAGGCCGAACTGCTGCGCCGCTTCGGCGCCTGGCACGACCCCATCCCCGCCGTGATCGCCGCCGCCGAGCCCGGCGGGGTGCTCCGCAACGACGTCCACCACATGACCGTCCCCCTCCCCGCCCACCACCGGGGCCGCACCGCCCTCCTCGGCGACGCCGCCCACGCCATGGCCCCCTGCCTCGGCCAGGGCGGCAACCAGGCCGTTGAGGACGGCGTCGTCCTCGCCCACCACCTCGCCCCCGGCACGGACACCGCCGCCGCGCTCGCCGCCTACAGCGCCGAACGCCTGCCCCGCACCACGGACATCGTGCGCAAGTCCGCCCGCGTCGCCCGGCTGATGGCCCTGGACAGCCGCCCCGCCGTCGCCGTCCGCGAGACCCTGATGTCCGCCGCCTCCCGCCTCGGCCCCGGCCTGGTCCTGCGCACCTTCGACGGCATCGCCGACTGGCGGCCCCCGCAGGAGACGTATGCTGCCCGGGCACACGGCGCGAGCGGCGGGCGGACCGCCCCCGGCGCCGGGACGGCGACCAAGGCGACGAAGGAGACTCCGTGAAGGTCGGCTGCATCGGGCTCGGCGACATCGCGCAGAAGGCGTACCTCCCGGTCCTGACCACCCTCCCCGGGACCGAACTGCACCTCCAGACCCGCACCCCCGCCACCCTCGCCCGGGTCGGCGAGACGCACCACATCCCCGCGGAACGCCGCCACACCGAACTCGACAGCCTCATCGCGGCCGGTCTCGACGCCGCCTTCGTGCACGCGGCCACCTCCGCGCACGCCGAGATCGTCACCCGCCTCCTCGAAGCGGGCGTGCCCACCTACGTCGACAAGCCCCTCGCCTACGAACTCGCCGACTCCGAGCGGCTGGTGGCCCTCGCCGAGGTCCGGGGCACCTCCCTCGCGGTCGGCTTCAACCGCCGCCACGCCCCGGGTTACGCGCAGTGCCTGGAGCACCCGCGCGAGCTGATCCTCCTCCAGAAGAACCGCGTCGGCCTCCCCGAGGACCCCCGCACCCTCGTCCTGGACGACTTCATCCATGTCGTCGACACCCTGCGCTTCCTCGCCCCCGGGCCCGTCGAGCACACCGATGTGCGCGCCCGGATCGTCGACGGACTGATGCACCACGTCGTCCTGACCCTCTCCGGCGACGGCTTCACCGCCATCGGCACCATGAACCGGATGAGCGGCTCCGCCGAGGAGGTCCTGGAGGTCTCCGGCCAGGACGCCAAACGCGAGGTGCGCAACCTCGCGGACATCGTGGACCACAAGGGCCAGCCCAGCGTCCGGCGGCGCGGCGACTGGGTCCCCGTCGCCCGCCAGCGCGGCATCGAGCAGGCCGTGCACACCTTCCTCGACGCGGTGCGCGCCGGAAAGACCCTCAGCGCCCAGGACGCCCTGCGGACGCACGAGCTGTGCGAACGGATCGTCCTGCGCGCCCTGGAGCAGGCCGGCTCCTGACCCGGCGCCCGCCGGCCGCGGCGGCGAACGCGGCCAGCACCGCCAGCGCCCCGAACACCGGCCAGTCGCCGAACCGCACGAACAGGGTGGTCCCCGTCGCGCCGGGGACCTCGAACACGGCGGCCGTGCTGCGGTCCGTGCCCAGCGCCGGGCCGGCCGGCCGCCCGTCCGGCCCGTACACCGCGCTCACGCCGGTCAGGGTGGCGTGCACCATCGGGCGACCGGTCTCCGCCGCCCGCAGGGCCGCGAGGGAGGCGTGCTGCTCCGGGGCCCAGCTGTCCTGGAAGGAGGAGGTCGCCGACTGGGCCACCAGCAGTTCCGCGCCCTCCCGCACCAGATGGCGGCTCATGTCCGGGAACGCGGACTCGAAGCACACCAGCGGCCCGATCCGCCGGCCGCCGGGGCCGCCGTCCGAGGCGCGGGGGAGGGTCATCACGACCGGCGCCTCGCCGCGCAGCCGGTCCTCACCCGCCGCCCGGCCCACCGAGGTCGCCCAGCCCAGCAGCCCGCGCGCCGGGACGTACTCGCCGAACGGCACCAGCCGCATCTTGTCGTACCGGTCGCCCGTGGGGCCGTCCGGGCCCACCAGGACCGAGCTCTTGTGGATGCCGCCCGGGCCCGAGGCATCGCCGTTGCGGGCGTCCACGTTCACCAGCAGCGGCGCGCCCACGTCCCGGGAGAGCGCGCCCAGCCGCTCCGCCAGGTCCGGGCGCTGCGCGAGGTCCGCGCCGACGCTGCTCTCGCCCCACACCACCAGGTCCGGCGGCGGGCCCTGCCGGGCCAGGGTCCGGGTCAGAGCCTCCCCGCGGTCGAAACGGCGCTCCGCGCTCTCCGGGCCGCCCACCACACCGGGCTGCACCAGGGCGACGCGCAGGCCGGGGGCCTCCGGGGGCTGCGGCGCCCACGCCCAGGCGGACGTGGCCGCCGTCGCACAGGCCACCAGACCGGCCAGGGCGGAGGGGCGGGCGACCGGGACCGCGACCAGCAGCGCCACCGCCGTGTTCACCGCCACCACCACGAGGCTCACCAGCCACACCCCGCCCACCGAGGCGAGGCGCAGCGCCGGGCCGACGTCCCACTGCGAGGCCCCGAGCAGCCCCCACGGCCCGCCCAGCCCCTCCCAGGAGCGCACCAGCTCCACCGCCAGCCAGCCCGAGGGGACCACGACCAGCGCCGCGAGCGCCCTCCGGGCCGACGGCGCCCCGCCCGTGGTCCGCCGCACCAGCCACCCCCACGGCGCCCAGAGCAGCCCCAGCAGCGCGGCGATGACCAGCAGGAACACATGCAGGGACGGCAGCAGCCAGTGGTGCACGGCGGCCATGAACCCGATCCCCCCGAGCCACCCCTCGACCAGGGCCCGCCGACCGGTCGGCGCGGTCCGGAGCAGCAGCAGCCACGGCACCAGCGCGACGCAGGCGGCCCACCACAGCGAGGGCTCCGGAAACGCGAGCACGGGCAGCGCCCCCGCGAACACCGCGGCGACCCCGCGCCACCGGGGCGACCAGGAGGCCGGACCGGACGGCATGCTCCACGCCTGCCCGGCACGCGGGACGACCGGCCTACGCATACGTCGCCTCCCTCACCACCAGTGTGGGGCACGGAGCCACCAGTGTGGGGGACGGGGACGCGTGGTGACAGTGGGCCCGGGGGTGCCGCGGAGGCGGGCGCGTGAGCGCCCGGCAGCGGCCCGCCCCTCGCGGAGCGCGCCCCGTGCGGGGCATCCCTGCGCGGCAGGGCTCGCGGCGCGCCCCTGCCGACGCCTGGGCCGGGGGCGCGCCGGACGCCCTACGCCCGCCGGGGCGGCTGCGGGCGGCGGCCCCCGCGAGGCCGTGCCGGGCCGGGCCGCCGGGCGGCGGGGTCGGGCCGTGCCGGGCCCTCGTCGTGGACGGCGCGGAGGATGACGAACTTCGGGTCGCCCGCGACCACCTCGCAGTTGCCGAAGAGCCGGCGCAGCCGGATGTGGTAGCCGAGGTGGCGGTTGCCGACGACCCACAGTTCACCGCCCGGACGCAGCACCCGGCGCGCGTCCGCGAACATCCGGCGGGCGGTGGTGTCCGTGGTCGCGCGGTGGGAGTGGAAGGGCGGGTTGCAGAGCACCAGGTCCGCCGAGGCGTCCGGCAGTGCCGACAGCGCGTCGCCCGCGGCGAACGCGGCCCGGCCGTCCGGCACGTTGTCCCGGAAGGTCGCCTCCGCCGAGGCGACCGCGGAGAAGGACTCGTCGACGAAGGTGACCCGGGAGTCGGGGTTCGCCAGGGCCGCCGCCGTCCCGACCACGCCGTTGCCGCAGCCGAGGTCCACCACCTCGTCGGGCCCCTTCCGCTCGGGCAGATGGCCCAGGAAGAAGCGGGTGCCGATGTCGAGCCGGTCGGCGCAGAAGATGCCCGCGTGGTTGGTGACCGTCCGGCCCGAGACCGGGCCGATGCCGTCCGGCAGGGCGTACCGCAGCGGCCAGGGGCCGGGGGCGCGGGGGAGGGACGGGTCGGGGACGGTGTGGATGAGCCGGGCCTTCCGCACCGCTAGGGAGGTCCGCGTCGGCCCCACCAGCCGCTCGAACAGCTTCAGCGTCGAGGTGTGGATCTCGCTGGCCATCCCGGTGCCGGCCACCACCGTGCCGGCGTGCAGCGCGGGCGCCAGCCGGTGCAGCTGGTCCTCCAGCAGCGCCAGGCTCTTGGGGACGCGGACCAGGAGGACGTCGATCCGCTCCGGCGGCGCGTCCCGGACGGTGAGCAGCCGCACGGACTCGCGCGGCAGCCCGGCGCGGTCGAGGTTCGCCAGGGTGGCCCGCTGCCCCAGGTGGGAGTCGCCGATCTGGACCACCGGGTGGTGCGCGGCGAGCGGAACGGAGAGCCCGCCCCAGCGGTCGCCCAGGACGGCGACCGTCCCGGTGAGCGCGACGGGCGGGGAGTCGTCCGTCCCGTGCAGATGCCGCAGCAGATACTCGTCGGCGGCGTCCCAGGCACGCAGTTGATCGCGCGGGTCCTCGGGGAAACGGGCGAGGTCGAAAGCGCCCCAGGGGGTGGTCAGACGGTTCATCGTGCCTTCAGGGTAGGGCCTGGGACACGGCCCCCTGACGCGGCTCAGGCCGCCGGGCCCACGTCCACCCGTGCCGCCGCCGCCCACTCCAGGACCAGAGCCTCGTACTCCCCGCGCCGGTCGTCGGGAAGCTCCCCGTCGAGCCACAGCTCTCGGATCCGGGCGTTCAGCTCGGAGGCGGTCATGGTGTTCACGGGCTCGTTGCGACTGGGGGACATGTCCCCAGGTTACGGCCTCGGAGGGTGCTGCCCGCCCATCGGATGATCACCGCCGGGTCTTCCCCCGGAGCCCGGCGGGGGCCGCCCGCACCCCTCCCACCAGCACGAACGGCACACGTTCCTTCACAGAATCCCCCACACCCCACCTGCTCCGGGCTCTTGCGCAGTGACGCAAGTCATGAACGGCTTACGCCCCGCGGACCCCCGGACGCGAGGGCGGCGCACGGGAGTTCGGCACCGCGGGCCCCGACAGGGGCCCGCGGCAGGGTCGTTCGGCGGGGCGCGCCCCCCCGCGCAGTGGCTCGACTCGCCCGCGTGCGGGCTCAGCACACCCCTCCCGACCAGAGATCGGGAGAGCGGGGGGGGGGGGCAGAGGGGGGGGCACCCCGGCACCCCCCCCCGGGGC
>NZ_JBEXXN010000081.1:0-24971 GCF_040630445.1 Streptomyces sp. NPDC005805 | reverse complement strand
CACCCACACGAGGGGCCGGGGGGGCGGGAGCGTTACCCCCCCCCCCGGCACCGGCGGCACAGGAATGCGGCGGGACGCGGTGGGCGTCAGCCCGCCACGGGCGACCGGGCGCCCGCCGTGCTCTCGATGACGACCTTCGGCAGATCCGCGAACGGACCCGTCGTCGTCGCACCGTAGACGGCCGGATACTCCGGCAGCGCGGACGCCGTGGTCGACGCGGGAAGCGTGAACCAGACGACCTTCCCGGCGTCCCCGCGCGGCCGTACCCCCCAGCTCTCGCTGAAGGCGGCGATCAGCGCGAGACCGCGTCCATGGGTCGAGGTGGAGTCCGCGTCGTACACGGTCGGCAGACGCGGATCGTGGTCGTGGACGGAGACCGTGAGGCGGTCGAGCAGCAACTCGACGTCCACGGTGCACCGTTTGTCCGGCTGAGCGTGCCGGTGCACATTGGTCAGCAACTCGGTGACGCCGAGCGCTGCCGGATCGATCAGAGGATCGAGATGCCAGTAGCGCAGTTGCGCCGAAATGATTCTGCGGACCTGACCGATCCGCGACGGCAGGGCCTGGAGCTCCACCGTGCAGTGCCTGCTGGGCTGGCTGATCACGGCTGCGACTCCCCGAAATAGTCCGGAAGAAGACGAGACACAAGATCCAGCAGTCGGCCGCCTGCTGAACGAACCGGCGGGGCTGGATCTCAGCGTGACCGCCGGTGAACCCTGGGTGATGTGGAACCAGCGTGGACCCTCGCCCGGGGGGCCGCAACTCGCGGCCGGACCGAGCCCGTTCTCACTTCCGCTCGGCGCCGTCCTGGCCGCCCGCACCGCGCACGGCGTCGAGGAACCGGCCCGCGAGCACCTTGGCGTCCGGGCGCCGCCCGCGCTGCCCCATGGTGAGCCGGTACCGCTTGCCGTTCACCGTCGCCACCGTGCTGTCCTCACCGGCGAACCAGGGCCGGCCCGCCGACACCCCGCGCACCGGCGCGCTGTCGATGACCCGCCCGTAACTGGTCATGAGCTTCAGCCGGCCGTCCTTGATGAGCACCTGGCCGGCCCTGGTCAGCGACCTCGGCCAGCGCTCGATGCGCACACCCGTGGCACTGAAGTCCGGCTCCGCGGTCGCCATGTCCCGCCCCCTTCGCACGATGTCTCCGGCAAGTCTGCACACTTGCCGCCCCGCGCACCAGTACGCGGGGCGCCGGTCGGCCACAAGCCTTCCCTATGGAACCCCAAAGTGAACATTTGCCCAGGTGAGGGGCTTACTGTGGACACAGGTACCCGCAATGGGGCCGGTGGTGGACAGGACGAGGAACGGCACAGATGAACACGAGTGGGAAGCCCGTGGACGCCGGGACGCAGCACGAACCGCCGACCGGGACGCCCGAGGCGTCCGGGACGGCGGAGGTATCCGCCGGACGGGTGATGGACGGCTCCGCCCCCGCCGCGGCCGCCCCGGCGGCGACCGTCGACGTCGACCGGAGCGACGACGTCTACCGGGCGTGGCTGAAAGAAGCCGTCCGCAAGGTCCAGGCGGACGCCAACCGGTCCGCCGACACCCATCTCCTCCGCTTCCCCCTCCCCGACGAATGGGGCATCGACCTCTACCTCAAGGACGAGTCGACCCACCCCACCGGCAGCCTCAAGCACCGGCTCGCCCGCTCCCTCTTCCTCTACGGACTCTGCAACGGCTGGATCCGGCCCGGAAAGCCGGTCATCGAGGCGTCCAGCGGCTCCACGGCCGTCTCGGAGGCGTACTTCGCCAAGCTCATCGGCGTCCCCTTCGTCGCCGTGATGCCGCGCACCACGAGCCCGGAGAAGATCCGGCTGATCGAGTTCCACGGCGGCCGCTGCCACTTCGTCGACGACTCGCGCAAGATGTACGAGGAGTCCGCGACGCTCGCCGAACGCACCGGCGGCCACTACATGGACCAGTTCACCTACGCGGAGCGGGCCACCGACTGGCGCGGCAACAACAACATCGCGGAGTCGATCTACCAGCAGCTCCGGCTGGAGCGGTACCCCGAGCCCGCGTGGATCGTCGCCACGGCGGGCACCGGCGGCACCTCGGCCACCATCGCCCGCTATGTGCACTACATGCAGCACGACACCCGCGTCTGCGTCCCCGACCCGGAGAACTCCTGCTTCTTCGAGGGCTGGACGCACCACGACCCGTACGCGAGCAGCGACTGCGGCTCCCGTATCGAGGGCATCGGCCGCCCCCGGATGGAGCCGAGCTTCGTGCCCGGCGCCATCGACCGGATGATGAAGGTCCCGGACGCGGCGAGCGTCGCCGCCGTGCGCGCCCTGGAACAGGCCATCGGACGCAAGGCCGGCGGATCGACCGGCACCGGCCTGTGGAGCGCGCTGAAGATCGTCGCCGAGATGGTGGAGCGCGGGGAACGGGGCAGTGTGGTCACGCTCATCTGCGACCCCGGCGACCGCTACCTCGACAAGTACTACTCGGACGAGTGGCTCGCCGGCCAGGGCCTGGACATCCGCCCCTACGCCGAGGCGATCGACACCTTCCTCAGGACGGCCCGCTGGCCCTGCTGAGAGGCCCCGCCGGAGTCCACTGTCGCGCGCTCATGTGCCCGGGGCGGCCAGCCGCCGGTCGAGGTTGCGCATCGCCTCCCGGAACGCCCGCCCCAGGCCGACCCGGCCGAGGCGCAGGGCGGCGCGCAGCGGAGCGGGCCCGTCCGCGGCGAAGGTCCACCGCACCCGCGACCCGGCCGGCGTGGCCGTGATGGTCCACTCCTCCACCAGGGCGCGCAGACCGGGGGCGTTGGTCTGCTCGACGCGGTACGTGTAGCGCCGGACGGGCTCGCGGACGAGGACGCTCTCGGTGAAGACCGTCCCGCCCTTGAGCCGGACCTCGCGTCCCGCGCCCCCGTCCGTGGACCGCGCTGCGGTCACGGCCGTGAACCACCGGGGCCAGTCCGCGGTGTCCTCGGCGAGTGCGGTGTACACGGCACTCGGCCGGGCCGACAGCGTCGCGGCGAACACCAGCCGGACCGGTGCCTCGTCCACGAATTCCAGCTCGACCGGGCGCAGTTGACGGGCCATGGTCCGTACCTCCAGGGGGGCGGCGAAGGGCGGCGGACCGACACCCTAGCGGCGCGGGCCCGGCCTGTCCCGGCCGTGGGAGCCCATGACCGGCGGCCCGGCGCGTGGGACCGGGCCGTGCTTGGACCCGGCCCGCCCCGAGGCCGGGCCGGGGACGGCGAGACCCGTCCGGTCAGCCCAGCGGCGCGAGTTCGCCGCCGTCCCGGAGCCGGCCCACCAGACGCGGCCGGTCGCCGGCCTCGGCTCGGGCCGCGAGGGTGCGGCCGTCGGCGTCCGCCGTGACGTCGCCCGTGCTGCGGATGCCCGTCACGGCGCGGCTCCCGGCGGCCAGCACGAACCAGTTGCCGCGCGGGGAGCGCCAGGTGGCGCCCGCCAGGACGTGCTGCCCGAACCGGCTGCACGCCGCCGTGTCCCCGGCCTCGGCCAGCACCGGGTCCGTACCCGATCGCCGTCCGCCCGGCTCCTGGAGCTGCACCAGCACCCGGCCCGGCCCCCGCCAGGTCTCCGCCCGGGTGCACACCCACGAGGCCCGGCCGCCGCCGTCCGGCAGCGACTGCTCGGCGAACACCCAGTTGTTGACCGACCGCACCCCCGTGCCCCGCAGCGACGGCAGCAGGCAGGCACTGCGCGCCCAGCTCGCCAGCCCCGGCGCGCCCGTCGCCTCGCGCGGCTGCCTCGGCGGGTGCCCGGCGCTCGGCGGCGGCGTCCAGGTCAGATGCACCGGCGCCAGGTCCCCCAGGTCGGTCACCAGGAAGGAGTGCTTCTCCACGATCCGTTCGGAGGAACGCAGTTGGAGCGCCGGCCAGCTCGTACAGCCCTGCCCGCCGCGCGGCCGGGGCACCTCGGCGGTGATCCCGCCCCGGACCGCCACGGCCCGGGCGGGGATGTCCGGACGCAGCAGGTCCCGAGTGGTGGACTCGGCGATCCACGGCGCGAGCAGATACCGGGCGCCGGTCTCCGAACGGCTGATGACCACGGCCGCGGCCGTCGTCACGTCGGCGTCGTCGGTGCGGGCCAGATCGAGCACGGGACGGCCGCCGCCTGCGACCGGTTCGGCGTAGCGCACCAGGCGCCGCCCGTCGTGCAGCAGCACCACGGCGACACCGTCCACCTCGCCCGCGTACAGGAGTTGGGGCGGTTCGGCGGCGGGCGCGGTGGAGGTGCCGGAGGTGGCGGACACCCGGGCGTCGGTCCCGCCGGCGAGCGCGCGCAGTGCCCGGCCCAGCAGCGCGGAGTCCTCGGTGCGGTCGCCGCGGGCGGGCCAGACCGAGAAGTCGACGCGCGAGGAGTCGGCCCACCGTTCGGACTCCGCAGCCCGCAGGGCCGCCGGCTCCGTCGCCCGCGCCGCGAGCCCCGGGCCCGGGGGACCGGCGGCCGGCGCGGACCCGTGGCCACCGGTCCCGGAGGCGAGGGTGGCCAGGACGGCCGTCACGGCGGCCGTCGCGGTGACCGCGGCGGCGAGCCGCCCCGCGTGCCGCCGCCGCAGCAGGTCGGTCGGCCGCGTCTGCACCCGGCTGGGGTCGAACTCGGCCGAGGTCAGCAGGGATTCGACGCTCGCCGCGCCGACGGTCCGCAGTCGCCCGGCCGCCCGGACGGCGTCCTGCGGGTCCGCGACCCGGGCGGCCGACAGCACCGCCAGCACCTCGGCCGGCTCCAGCCCTTCCAGCACCCGCAGGGCGACCGCCGCCCGGGCCGGACCGGGCAGCGCGGACAGGGCCCGGTCCAGGGCGAGTTCATCGGCGCCCCCGGCGCTGGGGAAGAGCCGCAGCCCCAGCACCACGGGCAGCGACGGCCGCAGAGCCGCGGGGGAGAGTGCGCGCGCGGGCCACCGGCCGGGCCGCCGCTCACGGCGGAGCGCGGCCCGCAGCACCCGCTGCCGCACCCACCGGTACGCGGGCCCCTCCGCGCCGCGCCGGGCGGACGCGGTGCCGGATCCGGACGCGGCAGCGGTCCGGCGTGCGGGCAGGGCCCGCTGCACCAGGGAGTGGGCCGCAAGGACCCTCCGGTGCCGCCCGAGCGTCGGAGGGAGGGTCAGATAGGCGAGCCGGACGAGCCGGACGTAGTGCTCGACGACGACGGTTTCGGCATCCGCCGCGCCGATCCGGATGGTGCCGCCCTCGGCTGCGCGGGACGGGTCGTGCTGGCTCGGCATCGGGAGGGCCCTCCGGACGGTCGGACATCGCACGCGGGCACACGCGCGCTGATCCCTACGTCAAACGAGCGATTCGTCGCACGGTCACACCGGCCCACCGGTCCGACGCCCACCGGGGGCTCAGCGGCGCCCGGATAGCAGACCGTCCAGAGCGCGGCCGAACACCACCCTGCCCACCCGCGTGACCAGCGGATCCAGCAGCGCGGGCACACCCCGGACGCTCAGCTCCTCCACCCACAGGACCACCGAGCCGCCGCCCGGCACCGGACGCACCTCGATCTCGGCCCACCCCGTGACCGCGCGCCCCCGCTTCTCCAGCCGGCACACCCCAGGGCCGCCGCCCGCCGGGGGGTCCCAGCGCACGATCTCCATCGGGTCGTCGAACCCGAACGCCTCCGCCCCGCTGCGCGCCACGAACACCGTGCCCACGCCCGCCGGCCCCTCCGTCACCACCGTCACACGGGTGAACGGCACCCCGGCCGCGTGCGCCTCCCAGTCGGTCACCCGGCGCCAGCACTCGCCGGGCTCCAGGCCCGTCCTGCGGCCGATGCGGAACACCGTCACCGCTCAGCCCTTCCCGCGCCCGTCACCGCCGGACTCCGGGCCGGCCGGGAGTCCGCCGCCGTCCTCCCCCGCGACCACCAGGGACGGCAGATGCTCACCGATCTCCGCACGCGCCTCGGGCGACAGGCCGGAGTCCGTGACCAGCGCGTCCACGTCCGCCAGCCGGGCGAACGAACTCAGGCCCACCGTGCCCCACTTGGTGTGGTCCGCCACCACGACCACCCGGCGCGCGGCCCCGACGAAGCGGCGGTTGGTCTCCGCCTCGGCCAGGTTCGGTGTGGAGAGCCCCGCCTCCACCGAGATGCCGTGCACGCCGATGAAGAGCATGTCGAAGTGGAGCGTGCGGATCGCCTGGTCCGCGACCGGGCCGACCAGGGCGTCCGACGGGGTGCGCATCCCGCCCGTCAGCACGACCGTCGCCGCGCCCGGCCGGCGCCCGCCCGCGCCGCCCGTCTGCTGCGCGGTGTGGAACACGTCCGCCACGCGTACCGAGTTGGTCACCACGGTCAGATCCGGGACGTCGAGCAGCTGGTGCGCCAGGGCGTAGGTGGTGGTGCCGCCGGACAGGGCGATCGCGCTGCCCGGCACGGCGAACCGGGCGGCGGCCCGCGCGATGTCCTCCTTGGCGGTGGGCTCCAGCGCCGACTTCGCCTCGAACCCGGGCTCGTGCGTGCTCGCCTCCACGACCGGCACCGCGCCGCCGTGCACCTTCTCCACCAGCCCGGTCCGCGCCAGGGCGTCGAGATCGCGGCGGACCGTCATGTCGGAGACGTTGAGTTTGCGGGTGAGTTCCTTGACTCGGACCCCGCCGCGCCGCCGGACCTCGTCGAGGATGAGGGCGCGCCGCTGTTCCGCGAGCAGGTTCTGGTGGTCGCTCACCGCCCGGCCGGTCCTTTCCGTGTCCACGCCGTGCCGTGCCGCACCGCGTCCCCTGACAGGGTGTCTCATCCTCGCACGCGTCCCCCGCGGAGGGTTCGGGGCGAGGCCCAGAGGGGGAGATTCCGTGGGGCGGCCGAGTCGCCGTACGTCTGTTGCCGTGCGTCCGTCCCGCGGTCCGAGAGAGAGCGAGTCGCCCAGTGTCCTCCGCGAATCCGGCACCCCCGGACCCGGCTGTTCCGCGGTCGGCCCGCGCCGTGCGGCCGGCGGGGCACGGGCAGGGGCCCGCGCTGGAACTGCTCGTCCACGGTGTCGGCGGCGCCAGCCCGCAGGAGATGCTCGGCGACCCGCGCACGGTCCGTGTCACGGGCGACGGCAAGGCCGCCGTCTTCCGGCGCACCGACGACGCCGACGCCGAGGACCGCCCCGAGCGGTACGCGGACCGCCCGATTCCGGAGGCGTACTGCTGGTCCAACCTCACCTCGGGCAACGGGGCGCGCGCGGTGTGGCTGCTCCTGCTGCCGTTCATGGTCGCCAACCTGGCGCACTGGATGCGTCCGAGGGCGCGGGGCAGCAGGCGCACCACCCGGCTGTACGGCGCGCTGGTGCGCCTGATCGCCCTCAGCCTCACGGTGCTGCTCACGGCCGCGGCCTGCGAGGTCGCCCTCGACCTGCTGGCCTGGCAGTGCGCGGGGTCCGCCGCGTGCGGCGGGGAGCGGGCCTGGCTGGGCTTCGTCTCGCCCGAGCGCGGCGGCTGGTGGTCCCAGCCCGGCCGCCGCCTCGCCCTCGCGGCGCTCGTCCCCGCCGCCCTCGTCGGGCTGCTGTGGTACCTGTCCAACC
Organism: Streptomyces sp. NPDC005805; assembly: GCF_040630445.1. Lineage (NCBI taxonomy): Bacteria > Bacillati > Actinomycetota > Actinomycetes > Kitasatosporales > Streptomycetaceae > Streptomyces > Streptomyces sp. NPDC005805. Next base: position 17,480 of record NZ_JBEXXN010000081.1, on the reverse strand, counting down.
GCACCTGGAGCGCGTACGAGTCGCAGCGCCCGCCGTCCACGGGCACGGGGGCGCCGTGCTGCGAGCCGCCGGGCGCGCGGCCGGCCGCGCCCGCCGGGCCCGGCACGGGGCGGGCCGGCCGTGCGGATGCGCCCGCCGGGCGCGCGGGCAGGCGCCCGGACGGCCGGGCGGGGGACGCGGATGACTTGGAGGGGCGCGCCGACCTTGCCGCTGGGCACGCGGCCGACCCGGCTGGGCACGCGGCCGACCCGGCTGGGCACGCGGCCGACCCGGCTGGGCACGCGGATCTTCCCGCTGGGCGTGTGGGGGACGGTACGGGCCGGGCGGGCGCCCCCATTGGGCCCGCGCCCAGGCGGACCGGGCACGTGGACCTTCCCGGCGGCCCCGTCGGGGACACCGCCGGGCGTGCCGAGGGGGCCCCCGGACCCACCGGGGGCCCCGCCGGACGGACAGCGGGCGCCGCGGGACGCGCGGAGGACGCCGCGCCCGGCGCGGAGCCCGCCGCCGGGGCCGTCGGGGACGCCGCAGGGCGTGCGGACGCGGGCGCTGGGAGTGTGGACCTTCCCGCTGGGCACGAGGCCGGGTCCGCGGCCGACTGGGCGGGGTGCACGGGCCAGCCCGCCGGGTCCGCGGCCGACCGGGCCGGGCGCGTGCGCCTTCCCGGCGACCCCATCAGGGACACCGCTCCCCGAGCGGAGGGTCCTGCCGGGTCCGCGGCGACCCCAGCCGGACCGGCGGCGTTCGCCGTGGGGCACCCGGAGGGCCCCGCCGGACGGACAGCGGGCGCCGCGGGACGCGCGGAGGACGCCCCCGGGCCCATCGCGACCCCCGCCGAACAGGCGGAGGCCACTGCACCCGGCGGCGACGGGGCCCCGTGCCCCGTGTGCGGGCGGACGGGCACGGTCCCCGTCCCGGTCCGGGGCACCGGGCCAGGCCCCGACCGGCCCCCGGGCGGCCGGCACGCCCTCGGGCGGCCCGGGTTCTGGTACGGCCGGCGGCATGTCGCCCGGTTGCGCGCCGCGCACACCGCCGCCGGGTTCCTGACCGTCGCCGCGGCCGTCACCGGAGCCGCCGCCCGTTACGACCGCTCGGCCGACGGCACCGCGCTCGCGGTGGTCGGCGCCCTGATCGGGGTCGCGATCGTCGTCGCCGGCTGCGCCGTTCTCCGGGTGGTCCTGCGCCGTGGCCGCAGCGAGCGGCGTATCGACGCCCGCCTCGACCGCGCCGCCGTGCGCCAACTCCCCGGCGCCGCCCTCGTCCTGCTCGCCCTGGCCCTCGTCCACGCGGCCTGGTCGCGCCCCGGCTGGGAGTCGGCCGGGACCCTCCCGGGCGACGCCGTCTTCCGGGTGATCGTCCTGGTCCAGGGCGCGCTGGTGGTCGCACTCGCCGCCGCGGCCCTGCGTCTGCACCGGCGGGCCCGGCACCCGCGCGCGGTCCTGAACGGCCTCGGCGGCCCGGCCGTCGCCATGCTGGCCTGTGCCCTCGGGGGCGTGATGACCGGCGGCGTCGCCCAGCGCGTCGCCGACTGGCTCGACGGCCCCGGCACGCCCGGTATGGGCGAGGGCGGCACGATTCCCGGGCCGCCGGTCCTGCTGAGCTGGCAGGCGTCGGTCATCCCCGTCCTCCTCGTGGTCCTGCTGGTGCCCGCGCTCTGCCTCGCCATGCGGACCTGGCGCACCGGACGGCGGCTCGAAGCGGTCGTGGAGCGCGAGTACGGCGCCGTCCGGCCCGACGGGACGCGCACCCGCCGTATCGCCCACACCCGCGCCCGGGCCCGGCTCACCGACCTCGCCCCGCCGGTCGTCGGCGTCGTCTCGGCGGCGACCCTCCTCCTGGGCGTCGGGGCGGTCGCCGGGGCCTGGCTGACCGGCGAGGTGCCGGGGCGCGCCTTCGCGGGCTCCGGGCCGCTGCCGGAGTCCGCGGCGGACACCGCGCAGGCGCTCGGCTCCTGGATGGTGGGCTTCGGCTTCATACTGTTCGTCGCCCTGGGCCGCCGCGCCTACCGGGACGCCTCCGCCCGCCGCACCATCGGCATCCTCTGGGACGTGGGCACCTTCTGGCCGCGCGCCGCCCACCCGTTCGCGCCGCCCTGCTACGCGGAGCGCGCCGTACCGGATCTGACCTGGCGGATGTGCACCTGGACGGCGCGCACCGGCGGACGGCTCGTCATCTCCGGCCACTCGCAGGGCAGCGTCCTCGCGGCCGCCGCGGTCTGGCAGCTGCCCGCCGCGACCCGCCGCCGGGTGGCCCTGCTGACGTACGGCTCACCCCTGGAGCGCCTCTACGGGCGCTGGTTCCCCGCCTACTTCGGCCCGGCCGCGCTGCACGGGCTGCGCGACGACATCGACTGCTGGCGGAACCTGTGGCGGCCCACCGACCCGATCGGCGGACCGGTGCTGCCGGGGACCGCGGAGCACGGGAGCGACGGACCCGAGGTGGACCGGGAGGCGCTGCGGGACCCGCTGGTCTACGGGCGGGACGCCCGCCATCCGCTGCCCGAGCCGATCCTCGGGCACTCCGACTACCAGGCGGACCCCGCGTTCGCCGAGGAACGCGCGCATCTGCTGGCCCGGCTCGCGCCCGCCGTACCGCGCCAGGCCGGCGCACCGGCCGAGGCACCGCCGACCCAGGCGCCACCGGTGAAGGCACCGCCGGCCAAGCCGTCACCGGCGGACGCGCCGCCGGGAGCGGCGGACGGCCCGCGCGGTCAGGGCAGTTCGGGCAGGTCCTCCGTGTAGAGCAGGGTCAGGTCGTCGGTGCTGGCCTCGGTCAGCCCGGCGACGCGGACCGCGTGCCGTTCCACCATGGACTCGAAAGTCCCCCGTGCCGTACGGCCGTTGCCGAAGGCGGGGCCCTTGGGCAGCGCGCCGAAGTACTTCAGCAGCGCCTCGTCCGCGCCGGGTGCGAGCCGGTACTCGTGCTCCTCCGCCTGCTGCACCACGATCCGGAGCAGCTCCTCGGGCTCGTAGTCCTGGAAGGTGATGGTGCGCGAGAACCGGGACGCCACACCGGGGTTGACGTTCAGGAAGCGCCGCATCTCGGCCGTGTACCCGGCGACGATCACCACGACCGCGTCCCGGTGGTCCTCCATCAGCTTCACCAGGGTGTCGATGGCCTCCTTGCCGAAGTCCCGGCCGGAGTCCTCGGGGGAGAGGGCGTACGCCTCGTCGATGAACAGGACGCCCCCACGGGCCCGTTCGAACGCCTCCTGGGTGCGGATCGCGGTCGAGCCGATGTGCTCGCCGACCAGGTCGACCCGGGACACCTCCACCAGATGCCCCCGCTCCAGCACACCGAGGGAGGCCAGGATCTCGCCGTAGAGGCGGGCGACCGTGGTCTTGCCCGTGCCGGGGGAGCCGGTGAAGACCAGATGGCGGCGGACCGAGGCCGCCTTGAGCCCGGCCTCCTGCCGCCGCCGGCCCACCTCGATCATGTTCGTCAGTGTCCGCACCTCGCGTTTGACGCTGTCCAGGCCCACCAGGGCGTCGAGTTCGCCGAGGACGTCGTCCGAGCTGCGCGCCTCGCCCGGCGCGGCCGCCCGCGCCGCCGGGGGCGCGGCGGGCGCGGCCGGGGCGGGGGCCGGGACCTGTGCCGGGACGGCGGAGAGTAGTCCGGTGGTCGCGCCGGGCGCGGGCGCGGGGGTGCCGGGCGCCGCGGTCGCCGCCCGCTCGGCGCCGGAGCGCACCGTGCCGCTCTCGTCGCTGGTGCACTCCTCGACGACCGGGCCGTCGTCCTCCCCGAACTCGTAGCCCCCGCGCGCGCACCGCTCGGTGCGGCAGCGGCTCAGCAGGGTGCGGCAGCCGTCCATCACATGGAAGCCGTAGCCGCCGCTGCCCGTCACCCGGCAGCCGCGGAAGGTGCCCCGGCCCTCGGCGGAGACATAGAACCCGGCCTCGGCGGGGGAGGTGACCATGCAGCGCTCGATCAGCGGATCGGCGCCCTTGGTGACGATCACCCCGGTCTGCGCGCCGTCGATCGTGCAGCCGTTGAGGGTGCCGCCGCTGCCGTGGTCGCGGAACCAGGCGCCCGTGGACACCTCGCGCACCCGGCAGTCGTCGAGCTGCGCGGTCGCGCCGTCGCTCACCGACACGGCCGTGTTGCGCACCTGGGAGATGTCGCTGTCGACGACGTCCGCCCGCGAGCCGCGGTCCAGGACGAACAGGGCGTCCGGCACGTCGTGGACGCGGCAGGAGTCGAGCACCGCGGTCGCGCCGTCGCTGACCCAGACGGCCGGGTAGTCGCCGGTGCTGTCGTGGATCTCGCACCGGTTGGCGTCCACCCGGGTGCCCGGGTCCCACACGGAGAGGCCGTTGCGGCCGAAGCGGCGCACGGTGGACCGGGTGAGCGTCAGCACGGAACGGGAACGCAGATCGACCGCGTTCTCCGGGATGTCGTGGATGTCGCAGTCCGAGAGGGTGAGCACGGCGTCGGTGTCCAGGGTGACGCCGTCGGAGGAGGTGCGGTGCACCCGGGAGTCCGTCACATGGGCGGCGGCACGGGAGGTGACCTGCACGCCGACGCCCTTGATCTCGTACACCTCGCAGCCGATGGCCTCCAGCCCGCTGCCCTCGCCGGTCACCGCCAGCCCCGCGCCGGAGGCGTGGTGGACCCGGCAGCGCTCCAGCCGCGGATGCGCCCCCGCGCGCACCGACACCCCGGACTGGCCCGCCGACACCACCTCGCACTCCTCGAACACCCCGCCCGCGCCGTCCAGTACGGCGATGCCGACGCCCGCCGGGTTGTCGACGGTGCAGCGGCGCACGGTGGGGCGGGCGGCGCCGCGGACCTCCAGACCGGCGGCCGAACGCGTCACGATCCGCACATCGACCAGCTCGGGGGTGCCGTCCTCGACCAGCAGGGCGGGCGCAGCCGCGTCCTGCCCCTCGACGAGCAGGTCCCGCACGGTCGCCGACGCCCGGACGGTGAGCGGCACCCCGTCCGCCGGGGCGATGCGCACCGAGCCGGCCGCGCCGTCCGCCCCGCGCAGGGTGACCGCGCGCCGCAGCACCAGGTTCTCCCGGTAGGTGCCGGGCGCCACGGTGAGGACGTCGCCGTCGCCGGCGGCCTCCAGGGCGGCGGCGAGGGAGGGGTACTCGCCCGTGCGGCGGCGCCACCTCGATGTGCCGGTGTGCGTCACCTGGACCGTGCCCTGTGCCATCGTGCTGCTCTGCCCCCACCTCGTGATCCGTGCGTCAGCCCGCGCCACGCCGCCCGGACGGCACCGGACACCGAGCGCGCCGGCCGCGCGTCCGCCGGCGGCGGGGTGGCACCACCGTAGCGCGCGCGGCGGGCCGGAGTTGACGGGATGTGGCAGGTCAGCTCCCGGCGCCCGCGCGCCCCCAGTCGGGCCCGACGGCGGCCCAGGCCCGGTCCAGGTCCGCGAACCGGCGCCGTATCAAGTGCCGGAGGACCAGCCGCCGGACGCATTCCACCAGGAGGGCGGTGGCCACGGCGGCGCCGATCCCCGCGAGCACGGCGTGGGCGCGGATGCTGGTGAACTCCATGGGGCGGGGCACTATTCGGCCCTCCCGGTCCGTCCACACCGGGAAGGTGTCGCCCGCGCGCGGGGTGCGCACGGCGACGAACAGGGTGCCGGAGTGGACGCGTCCGTCCGGACCGGTCCAGGACGCGGCGACGGCCCGGCGGCGCTCCTCGGCCGCGCCCGTGTCCGGGTCGTGGTCCCGGTGGGCGGTCGGCAGCAGACCGGCGTCCCGGGGGCCGAGGACCGTCGCCGTCGTCGGATGGGAACGCTGGTGCTGGAAGCGGACCGCACGGTGCAGCGCTTCGTCCGTGGAGGAGGCGCCGATCCAGCCCACGACGGGCACGGCGACGAGCAGGAGCACCACGGCGGCCAGCGCGAGCCACGCCTCGCCGAGATCCGTGGCACGGCACAGCGGGTTGCGGCGCCAGCGCCAGACGCCAACGACGGTACGCACGGCGGCGGTCACCCCCCTTCTGCCTCCGCGACGACCCCGGCGCGGCAGCAGGCGGACCGGCAGGGGCACGGGGGAGCCGGCGCCACCGCTGTGACATCCCCCGGGCCGGGCGCCCGCCCGCTCGGCGCGGGGCCCGTTCCTGCCGCGGTCGTACCCGCCGCCGCGGTGTTCGACGCCTGTCTCAACGCACCGGGACCGACACCTGGTTCCCGGTGCGCGCCGATTCGCTCCCCGGGCACGGCACACGGCCCGTCCCACGGCGCCGACGATGCGTTCCCCCGCGCCGCTGCGCGCGCATCCGTCGGTGCCATGGGCCGGGCCCGTGAGTGGTGCCTGGTTCCTGTGTGTTGACGCTGTGTGGCCTCGGCCCATGGGCTCTCGGCACATGTGGTGTTCCGGGCGGTCAGAAACCCGGAGCACCTGTCTCGGATCACCCGGCGCGTACGCGCGGCCGTGGCCGGACGCCGTGTGCCGGACGCGGTGGGCTCAGTACCCCCGGCCCTGGTAAGGGCGGTTGTACGGATCCTCGTACGGGGCCGGCGCGGGCCGGGCCGCGGGCCGCATGGCCTCGTAACCGGCGGGCGCCGGACGGGGCGGCTGCGGGCTCTGGTAGGGCGCGCCCTGGTAGCCGCGGGGCGCGCTCGCCTGCTGCGGGATGTACGGCGCGGGCGCCTGCTGCAGCGGGACGGGCTGCGGCATCTGCTGCGGATAGCCGTAGCCGTAGGAGGGGGTGGACGGGGAGGATGCCGCCGGGAGGGCGGGCAGGGCCGCGGGGAGCGCCGGCAGGTAGCTGTTGCCGGTGTCGTAGGCGGCGGGCACTCGGATCGGGGCGATCTGAGGCGTGCCCCGCTCCGCGACCAGGGAGTCGTAGATCGGGGTGTCGGGAAACGACGGCGCGGAGTAGTAACCGCCGCCATAGGTGGCGCGGGGGGAGGTCATGGCACATAAGTTAAGCCCACGATGTGCTGGTTGGGGAGCCCGATAAGAGGGTTGTTTCGGCAGCGCTGAGTAACCACGGATACCCAATACGAGCGAATCCGGTGAAAACGGCCGCCCCAGCGGTCGATGATCGTGTAAAGGGCAAGCTGAGAGAGGGTTACCGATGGGTCGGGCCCGCCGAGGGGGACGTATGCGAAACAGGCTGACAACACACGAACTTCCGGGCGCCCGGCGCCGGAACGGGGGCGATCATGCAGATGTCTAAGGGCGGCAACATCCCGGTGGGGACCCAGCGGGTCCGCGTCGAGACGGGGTGGACCCAGGGGCCGGGCGTTCCGGACATCGACGCCTCGGCGCTCCTCCTGGCCGACGGCAAGGTGCGCTCCGACGCGGACTTCGTCTTCTACAACCAGCCCTCGCACGCCTCCGGCGCCGTGCGCCACGAGGGCAAGGGTCCCGCCACCGACACCGTGGCCGTGGACCTCGACCGGGTGGAGGGCCCCATCGAGCGCATCGTGCTCGCCGCCTCCGCCGACGGCGGCACCTTCGGGCAGGTGCCCGGCCTCTACGTGCGCCTGCTCGACGCGACCACCGGCGCGGAACTCGCCCGCTACGACAGCCAGGACGCCGGTGTGGAGACCGCGTTCGTCCTCGGTGAGCTCTACCGCCGGCAGGGCGCGTGGAAGTTCCGCGCGGTCGGACAGGGTTACGGCACCGGACTGGAGGGCCTCGCCACCGACTTCGGCATCACCGTCGACGAGCCCCAGCAGGCCGCCCCGCCCGCACCGGCCGCGCCCGCTCCGGCCGTCGCGCCGCCGCCCGCCCCCGCGGCGTACACCCCGCCCCCGGCTCCGGCCGCCCCGCCGGCGCCTCCCGCGCCCGCCGCGCCGGTCCGGCTCTCCAAGGTCACCCTGACGAAGGAGGCCCCGTCCGTCTCCCTGGTGAAGCAGGGCGGCACCTCGGGCGCGCTGCGCGTCAATCTGAGCTGGCAGGTGCGCAAGCAGTTCAAGGGCTGGGGAGCCAAGCTCGGCAGGGCCATCGCCGTCCACGGCGACCTGGACCTCGACCTGTGCGCCCTGTACGAACTGACCGACGGACGCAAGGGAGTCGTCCAGGCGCTCGGCAACGCCTTCGGCGCCCTGCACCAGCCGCCGTTCATCCACCTCGACGGCGACGACCGCACCGGCGGCACCTCCGGTGAGAACCTCACCGTCAACCTCGACCACACCGCCGCCCTGCGACGCGTGCTGATCTTCGTGACCATCTACGAGGGGGCGCGCAGCTTCGCCGACCTCGACGCGACGGTGACGCTCCAGCCCCAGCACGGTGCGGCGATCGACTTCTCGCTCGGCGAGTGCACGGTCCCGTCCACGGTCTGCGCCCTCGCGCTCATCACCAACACCGGCTCCGACCTCGTCGTCCAGCGCGAGGCCCGGTTCCTGGTCCCCGAGCGCGGCGTCAGCCCGCAGCGCACCATCGACTACGCCTACGGGTGGGGCATGAACTGGACCCCCGGACGCAAGTGACCGGACCGGGGCGCCCGGGGTCCGCGCGGCCTCGGGCGCCCCGTGCCGGGTGTGTGCGCTACCGGCGCCCGGGCGCCGCCTCGGGACGGGCGTACGTCCGCCCCTTCCAGGCCGCGCCCCGGCCCCGGTGGTGGCGGATCGCCGAGTCGACCGTCATCAGCAGATAGAGCACGGCCGTGAACGGCAGCGCGGGCGCGGTGAGCGGGGACAGCCCGTAGTAGCGCAGCACGGGCAGAAACGTCCCGGACATCACCGCCCAGGCGAGCCCGCCGGCCCAGGCGGCCGCCGCGTCACCCGACACCAGCCCGGCGACCAGCGCGACGGGCGGCACCACATAGACGAGCAGCAGCCCCGCGACCGTCCCGGCGAGCAGCACCGGACTGTGGCGGAGCTGGGTGTACGCGCTCCGCGACACCATCCGCCACAGGTCCCGCAGCCGGGGGTACGGGCGCACACTGTGCACCCGGTCCGCGAGGCCGAGCCAGATCCTGCCGCCCGTGTCGCTCACCGCCCGGGCCAGGGTCACGTCGTCGATCACCGCCTGCCGGATCGACGCGGGGACGCCGGCCCTGCGGGCCGCGTCGGTCCGCAGGAGGACGCAGCCGCCCGCGGCCGCCGCGGTGCGCGAGGCCGGGCTGTTCACCCGGCGGAACGGGTAGAGCTGCGCGAAGAAGTAGACGAACGCCGGGATCACCAGGCGCTCCCAGCCGCCGGCCACGCGCAGGCGCGCCATCAGGGACACGGCGTCGAAGCCGGGGGTGCCGACGGGGGTGGTGCCGGTGCCGGTGACGGCACCGGAGCCGGGGTCGGGGTCGCCGGGGGCGGCACCGGGGCCGGACGGGTCGGTGGACGCGTCCGACACGTGGGCGTCCGACATGGGTACGCCGGACATGTGCGCGTCCGACACGGGCCCGCTCGACGTGTGCGGAGCCGACATGGAGGCGCTCGACGTGGGCGCGTCCGACATGTGCGCGTCCGACATGGGTGCACCGGACATGTGCTCGGTCGACATGTGCGCACCGGACAGGTGCGGAGCCGACATGTGCCCCGCGCGCCCCGCCGCGCCACACACCGCGGATGCCACCAGTTCGCGCAGGCTGTCCGGGTCGTGGGCGATGTCCGCGTCCGTCAGCAGCAGGAACTCCGGCCCCCGCTCCTCCGCCAGGGCCATCCCGTGCCGCAGTGCCCACAGCTTGCCCGTCCACCCGGGCTCCGGCTCGCCCGGTGTGGTGACCGTCAGCGGCAGCCCGCCGCACCGCGCGGCGATCGCACGCGCCTCGGCGGCGGTGCCGTCCGTGCTGTTGTCGTCGACGAGGACCACCTCCGCCCGCCCCGGGTACTCCTGGCCCAGCAGCGACGGCAGGCTCAGCGGCAGCACCTCGGCCTCGTCCCGCGCGGGCACCACCACGACGACGGCCGGCCAGTGCTCCGGATCGCGCCGGCGGGGCGGCAGCCGCTGGTCCGTGCGCCAGAAGAAGCCCTGGCAGAGCAGCAGCCAGCACCAGGCGGCCAGCGATCCGGCGGCGGTCCACGCGAGGGCGCTCATGCGCGGCAGTCTGCCCCACGGCGGCGGCCCGGAGCGGCCCGTCGACTATGGTGACCGGGTGAAGATCGCGCTCATGGACTCCGGAATCGGGCTGCTCGCGGCGGCCGCCGCGGTACGTCGGCTGCGGCCGGACGCGGATCTCCTGCTCTCCTCGGACCCCGAGGGCATGCCCTGGGGCCCCCGCACTCCGCAGGACCTGACCCAGCGGGCGCTCGCCGTGGCGCGCGCCGCCGCGGCCCACCGGCCGGACGCCCTGATCGTCGCCTGCAACACCGCCACCGTCCACGCCCTGCCCGCGCTGCGGGCGGAGCTGGAGCCGGGGATCCCCGTCGTCGGCACCGTCCCCGCGATCAAGCCCGCCGCGGCCGGCGGCGGCCCCGTCGCGATCTGGGCGACGCCCGCCACCACCGGCAGCCCCTACCAGCGGGGCCTGATCGCCGACTTCGCCCAGGGGGTCGGGGTCGCCGAGGTGCCCTGCCCCGGACTCGCCGACGCCGTCGAGCACGCCGACGAGCAGGCCATCGACCGAGCCGTCGCCGCGGCCGCCGCCCTCACCCCGCCGGACGTGACCGCTCTCGTCCTCGGCTGCACCCACTACGAACTCGTCGCCGAGCGCATCCGCGCGGCCGTCAGCCCCGCCGGGCCCGGGCCCCTCTTCCACGGCTCCGCCGAGGCCGTCGCCGCGCAGGCACTGCGTCGCGGCGGCATCGCGGCGGCGCCGGACGCGGCACCGACGGGCCGCCTCACCGTCCTGCTGGGCGGCCGGCCGGGCGCCCTGCCCCCCGCCGCCCTGCGCTACGCGGAAGGGCGCGGGCTGGGCGCGGTGACGGCCCCGGCGGGCTGAGGAAGCTCGCCAGGGCGCTCCGGGGAGCGCCGGCCTGCCGCCGTCGCTCGGGTCGCTCCGATGCCGGACGGTCGGACCGCCACGCCCTCCGGAAACTACGTTCCGTCACGTCCGGGCGGTGCTCCGCGGGGCGTTCCTGGGTACCCTCCAGAGCATGAGGCACCACTTCCGGCACATGGGGCCCAACCCTATGCAGCCTGTCCCCGAGGTGTGGACCGGCCGTGCGACGAACCGCATGCAGTGGGTGCTCGCGGGGGCGGGCGCCGCCTGTCTGGCGCTCGGCGTCAAGCTGGCCGTCGACGGCAACTGGACCACCGGTGTCGCCGCCCTCGCCATGGCGGTCATCGGCTGCGTCGCCGCAGGTCTGATGATGCTCTACGGGACGCTGGCCTTCGTCCACGTCGAGGTGAGGGTGGACCGTGAGGCGGTCGAGGTGCGGTGCGGCCACATGGGGCTGCCGCGCCGGAGGATTCCGCTCGACCAGGTGGTGGGCGCCGACTTCGACCCGAAGGTGACCCCGCACCAGTGGGGTGGCTGGGGCTGCCGCTGGCGCCCGGAGAAGGGCACCGCCGTGGTGGTCCGCCGGGGCGAGGCCCTGGTGGTCGCTCTCAGTGACGGAAAGTCCTTCACCGTCACCGTGGACGACGCGGAGTTCGCGGTCCGCGTGATCCGTGAGCGGATCCGGGGCATGCGGCCCGGTTCCGTCAGCCCGACCTGACGCCGGACCGGCTTGGACCGGCTTGGACCGGCTTGGACCGGCTCGGACCGGACGCGGACCGCCGTTGACCGGTTCGCCGCCGGGCCGGACCTCGGCCCGGTAAGGCCCGGCCGCCCTGCCGGGCCCACAGGCCCCGGCCGTAGACTCCGGCAGGTGAGTGCCACCATCACCCCCGTCGACCCCCCGCAGCCCGCTCCCGCACCCGCCTCGCGCGGGCGCGCGTCGGCCCGCCGGCTGCTGCTGCCCGCCGCGGCCGGCCTCGCCGGGGTGCTGCTGTTCGTGAGCTTCCCGCCCCGGCCGCTGTGGTGGCTCGCGGTCCCCGCGTTCGCGCTGCTCGGCTGGGCCCTGCGCGGGCGGCGGCTCCGCGTCGGGCTGGGCCTCGGCATGCTCGCCGGGCTCGGCTTCATGCTGCCGCTCCTGGTGTGGACCGGTGAGGAGGTCGGACCGGGCCCGTGGCTGGCCCTCGCGTTCGCCGAGTCGTTGTTCGTCGCCCTGGCCTGCACCGGCATCGCCGCCGTGTCGCGGCTCCCCGGCTGGCCCGTGTGGGCCGCCGCCGTGTGGATCGCGGGGGAGGCGGCCCGCGCGCGGGTGCCGTTCGGGGGCTTCCCCTGGGGCAAGATCGCCTTCGGGCAGGCGGACGGCCTCTTCCTGCCGCTCGCCGCCGTCGGCGGCACCCCCGTGCTCGGCTTCGCCGTGGCGCTGTGCGGGTTCGGCCTGTACGAGTGCGTCCGCCAGGGCCTCGCGTACCGGCGCACCCGGCAGGTCCCGCGCACGGCCGTCGCCGTCGCGCTCGGGGCCCTGCTGGTGCCGCTCGCCGGGGCGCTGGTGGCGCGTCCGCTCGTGGACGACACGGCCGAGTCCGGGACGGCCACCGTCGCCGCGATCCAGGGGAACGTGCCCCGGCTCGGCCTCGACTTCAACGCCCAGCGGCGCGCGGTGCTCGACAACCACGCGGCGCGCACCGAGGAACTCGCGCGGGACGTCGCCGCCGGCAGGGAGCCCAGGCCCGACTTCGTGCTCTGGCCCGAGAACTCCTCCGACCTCGACCCCTACCGCAACGACGACGCGCGCCGGGTGATCGACGACGCGGTGGACGCGATCGGCGTGCCGACCGTCGTCGGGGCCGTCGTGACCCCCGAGACGGGGCCGCTGCGGAACACGCTCATCGAGTGGGAGCCGGGCCGCGGGCCGGTGGACACCTACGACAAGCGCCATGTGCAGCCGTTCGGCGAGTACATCCCCATGCGGTCCTTCGTCCGCCTGTTCAACTCCGACGTGGACCGGGTCCGCCGCGACTTCGGGCCGGGCGACGAGGTCGGTGTCTTCGACCTCGCCGGCACCCCCGTGGGCCTGGTGACCTGCTACGAGGCGGCGTTCGACGACGCGGCCCGGGACACCGTGACGCACGGCGCGCAGCTGATCTCCGTGCCCAGCAACAACGCGACCTTCGGGCGCAGCGAGATGACCTACCAGCAGCTCGCGATGTCCCGGGTGCGCGCCGTGGAGCACAGCCGCACGGTCGTCGTCCCCGTCACCAGCGGGGTCAGCGCGGTGATCATGCCGGACGGGCGGGTGGTGCGGGAGACGGCGATGTTCACCCCGGACGCCCTGGTCGCCGAGGTGCCGCTGCGCTCGTCGCTGACGCCCGCGACCCGGCTCGGGGTGCTGCCCGAGGTGGCGCTGCTGCTGCTCGCGGCGGGTGCGCTGGGCGCGGTGGCGGCGGGCGCGGTGCGGCGGCGTCGCGCGGCGAACGCGGTGGGGCCGGACGGGCAGGCCGGGTCGGCCGAGTCCGCGGAGCCCGCCGCGGGCTCCGGCTCCGCGTAGGCGGCGCCCGGTCCGGACGCGTCCCGGTCCGGACGCGCCCCGGTCCGGGCGCATGGGCGGGGAACGGCCGGTTAGGGTCCCCGCATGGGCACTCCTGAGTTCATCCGACAGATCCGCGCCACCGCCGGGCACCAACTGCTCTACCTGCCCGGCGTCAGCGCCGTCGTCTTCGACGGCGAGGGGCGGGTGCTGCTCGGGCGCCGGGCGGACACCGGTCTCTGGTCGGTCGTCGGCGGCATCTGCGAACCGGGGGAGGAGCCCGCGCTCACGGCCGAGCGCGAGGTGTACGAGGAGACCGCGGTGCGCTGCGTCGCCGACCGCGTGGTCCTGGTGCAGGCGCTGCCCCACCCCGTGACCTATCCCAACGGCGACCGCTGCCAGTACATGGACATCACCTTCCGCTGCCGGGCCGTCGGCGGGGAGGCGCGCGTCAACGACGACGAGTCCCTGGAGGTGGGCTGGTTCGCCGTGGACGCGCTGCCCGAGCTGGCGGAGTTCGCCCACTTCCGGATCAAGCAGGCCATGACCGAGGGACCGGCATGGTTCCAACCCACTCATCAGCGCTGAAGTATGGGCGCTGACCATATGTGTCGGCTGTTGACCGCTGCCTAGTGTGCGGGACATGACCGCGCCCACCACATCAGGATCCCCGGACCACTCCGTCCGTGCCGACCTCGCCGGCCGCACCGCCCTGGTCACCGGCGCCGCAGGTGGCATCGGCCGGGCCTGCGCCCTGCGGCTCGCCGCCGCCGGGGCCGTCGTACGGGCCGTCGACCGGGACGCCGAAGGACTGTCCGCCCTGGTCAAGCAGGCGGACGGGCTCGCCGGGAGCATCGAGCCGGTCGAGCTCGACCTCACCGACCTGACGGCCGCCGAGGAGGCGGCCCGGGGGGCGGACATCCTCGTCAACAACGCGGGCCTGCAACTGGTCCGCCCCATCGAGGACTTCCCGCCCGAGGTCTTCCACACCGTCCTCACCGTGATGCTGGAGGCGCCGTTCCGGCTGATCCGTGGCGCGCTGCCGCACATGTACGCGCAGGGGTGGGGCCGGATCGTCAATATCTCCTCCGTCCACGGGCTGCGCGCCTCCCCCTTCAAGTCCGCCTATGTGGCCGCCAAACATGGGCTCGAAGGACTCTCCAAGACCGCCGCGCTTGAAGGCGCGCCCCATGGGGTCACCTCGGTCTGTGTGAACCCCGGCTATGTGCGCACCCCACTGGTGGAGAAGCAGCTCGCCGACCAGGCCGCCGCCCATGCGCTGCCCGAGGAGCGGGTGCTGGCCGAGGTCCTGCTCAAGGACACCGCGATCAAGCGCCTCGTGGAACCGGAGGAGGTCGCGGAGACCGTGCTCTTCCTCTGCACCCCGGCGGCGTCCTTCATCACCGGCACCTCCGTGTCCCTCGACGGCGGATGGACGGCCCACTGACGGGCGGCGGGACGTCCGGGGCGCCGGAGGGGCACGGCGGGAGCGGCGCGACGGGCGGGCCGGAGGTTATCCACAGGGCTGGCGCGGTGCCGGGGGCGACCGGTAATCCTGTCCCCATGTCCATCGAGCAAGCCTCCTACCTGGAACTCCTCGCCCGCGGCGCGCCGGCCGAGTCCTACGACCACCCCGCGCTGCTGGCCCGTGCGCGGGGCGCCGGCGCCGAGGAGCTCGCCGCCCTCGACCACGCGAAGGACCTCGCCCTGCGCGTACGGGCCGAGCTGGAGGGGCGCAGACGCCGGGAGGCCGAGCTGTCGGCGCTCTTCGAGACCGCCCACGACCTCGCCGGCCTGCGCGACCTCGACGCCGTGCTGCGGGCCATCGTCCAGCGGGCCCGCTCCCTCCTGGGCACCGAGGTGGCCTACCTCAGCCTCAACGACCCCGTCGCCGGCGACACCTATATGCGGGTCACCGGGGGCTCGGTCTCCGCCCGCTTCCAGCAGGTGCGCCTCGGGATGGGCGAGGGGCTCGGCGGGCTGGTGGCCCAGACCGCGCGCCCCTACGTCACCGCGAGCTACTTCGAGGACGAGCGCTTCGAGCACACCGGGCCCATCGACGCGGCGGTCAAGGACGAGGGCCTCGTCGCGATCCTCGGCGTCCCCCTCAGTCTGGGCAGCCAGGTCATCGGCGTGCTCTTCGCCGCCGACCGCCGGGCCAGGGTCTTCGAACGCGAACAGGTCGCCCTCCTCGGGTCCTTCGCCGCGCACGCGGCCGTGGCCATCGAGACGGCGAACCTGCTGGCCGAGACCCGGTCCGCCCTCGCCGAACTGGAACGCGCGAACGCGATCATCCAGGACCGCAGCGGAGTCATCGAACGCGCCTCCGAGGTGCACGACCGGCTCACCGAACTGGTCCTGCGCGGCGGCGGGGTCGACGACGTGGCCGCCGCGCTCTCCGAAGTACTCGGCGGGACGGTCGAGTTCACCGAGGACGTGCCCCGCACCAACATCGCCGACGGGCATGTGGTGCGGATCCGCCACGACTGGATCGCCGAGGTGTCCGCGGGCGGGGAGGTGTTCGGCGCGCTCGTGCTGCGCGGGCACCGCACGCTGGACCCCGTCGACCAGCGCACCCTGGAGCGGGCGGCCATGGTCACCTCGCTGCTGCTGCTCGCCAGGCGCTCGGCACACGACGCCGAGCAGCGGGTGCGGGGCGAACTCCTCGACGACCTCCTCGACTCACCGGACCGCGACCCCAGGCTGCTGCGCGAGCGCGCGGCGCGGCTCCGGGCCGACCTGGATGTGCCGCATGTGGTCCTCGCGGCCCGCACGGACGAACCCGCCCCCGCGCCGGGTCCGCGTTCGGCGGCGGGGGCGGGGGCCGCCGCGCGGGAGAGCGCGGACCGGCAGCGCCTGTGGTCGGCCGCCTCCCATCTCGCCGCCACGGGCTCCGGGCTCGCGGCGTCACGGGACGGCGGGACGGTCCTCCTGCTGCCCCTCGCCCCCGGCGACACCCCGGCCGAACTCGCCCGCAGAACCGCCCGCCAGCTCGGCAGCACCCTGCGCGAGCCGGTCACCGTCGGAGCCTCCAACCCGGTCGCCTCCCCGGCCGCCGACCCCGCGCCCGTCTCCACCGCGTACGCCCAGGCCCGGCGCTGCCTGGACGCACTGCGCCTGCTGGGCCGCACGGGCCAGGGCGCGGCAGCGCAGGACCTGGGCTTCCTCGGCCTCCTGCTGGCCGACCCGGGCGACATCGACGGGTTCGTGCGGCGCACCATCGGCGAGGTCGTCGACTACGACCGGCGCCGAGGGACGGACCTGGTGGGCACCATGGCGGCCTACTTCGAGAGCGGCATGAGCCCGGCCCGCACCAAGGACGACCTGCACGTCCACGTCAACACCGTGGCCCAGCGTCTGGAACGCATCGCCCGCCTCCTCGGCCCGGACTGGCAGTCCCCGGCCCGCTCCCTGGAGATCCAGCTCGCTCTCCGCCTCCACGGCATGTCCTCGACGGCGGCCGCCGGTCCGTGACCACTGGGGCCGGGTGCGTGACGCCCGGGGCCGCCCAGGCGTCGGGGCCACCGAGCGGACCCCGGCCGTGCGCTGCGCTCGGCCGGGCGCGCGTCCCGCGCGGGCCGGCCGCGGACCTCCGGCCGTGTGAGCGCCGGGCTGCGCTTGGCGCTCGCCCCGTCCGGGCCCGCGTGCGGCACCGCGAATCCGGCCGGACCGCCCGGGCGTCGGGGCCGTCGTGCCCGTTGCCCCGGCCGCCGGCTGCGCCCTCAGGCTTCGCCCAGGCCGCGTCCCACGCGCCGCCGCGGACCTCCGGCTGTAGGAGCGCCGGACCCCGCTTCGCGCTCGGCCCCGTCCGGGCCCGCGTTCGGCACGGGCGCCTCGTGCTCCGCCCGGGCGGCGCCGCGACGCCCGGCCGGACCGCCCGGGCTCCGGCCGCGTGACCGCCGGTTCGCGCGCCCCGCCTTCGCACCGGGCCGGGCCACGCCCCGGTCGGCCTGGCGCGCCGCCTGGGGCGGGATGGCCCGCGTCCCGCGTCCCGCGCGTCGCCGCGGACCTCCGGCTGTAGGAGCGCCGGGTTGCGCTTCGCGCTCGGCCTGTTCGAGCGCGTGTCCCGTGCGGATGCCTCGTGCTCCGCCCGGGCGGCGCCGCGACGCCCGGCCGGACCGCCCGGGCTCCGGCCGCGTGACCGCCGGTTCGCGCGCCCCGCCTTCAG
>NZ_JBEXXN010000080.1:0-25874 GCF_040630445.1 Streptomyces sp. NPDC005805 | reverse complement strand
CAACGAGCTTCGCTACTCGGAGAGTTGCGCGATGGCCGCCTCATGACCAGGGGCTATGCGGAGATCCCTGCTACACCACTCGGCGGGACACCATCCGGGGGTGTTCCCGGCACAGGGGACCGGCTACTCCGTCAGAAGCGCTGCTCCCCGCGCGTGCGGGGGTGTTCCCGCCATGTTGACGTCGATGCCCACCAGGTGGGACTGCTCCCCGCGCGTGCGGGGGTGTTCCCCGCAGCTTGGGCACCTTCGCGCCGGAGGAGGTCTGCTCCCCGCGCGTGCGGGGGTGTTCCCCTGGCGACGCTCCGCCGTCACCAGATCTTCACCTGCTCCCCGCGCGTGCGGGGGTGTTCCGATCGGGGTCGGCGTCATGGACGATCCGTTCGGCTGCTCCCCGCGCGTGCGGGGGTGTTCCCCCAGCCACCCCCGGACCCGACCAGCACCGAGCCTGCTCCCCGCAGTGCGGGGCTGTTCCCCCTGGTGACCATGGACACGACCGGCGTCCGCGCTGCTCCCCGCCCGACGGGGATGCCCCCGGCAACAAGGGTGCCGTCGTGGCCGCCGGGGCCCACCCCCGCCGGAGCACACACCAACGGGCCCGGTCCCCCCACAGGACCGGGCCCGCTCGCGTGCCGCCCCCGGGGCGGGGGCGGTCAGTGGACCGGGGCCGGGTGGTCCGGGTCGGCGGCGGCAGCCGGGGTCGGGTGGCGCTGCGCGCCGACCCCGGCCCCGACCCCGCCCGCCGGCCGCTTCTCCGAGATGTCGTCGCCCGGCTCCATCGGCGCCGTCACCTCGTCGTCCGTGTCGCGGCGGCGGCCCGTGTGGCTGAAGAGGAGGTTCAGGACCACCGCGGCGACGCAGCCCGTGGAGATGCCCGAGTCCAGGATGATCTTCGCGGTCTCCGGGAAGGCGTGGTAGAACTCCGGGGCGCTGATCGGGATGATGCCGACCGCCAGGGAGACCGCCAGGATCAGGACGTTGTTGTCCTTCTCCAGGCCCGCCCGGACCAGGGTCTGGATGCCGCTCGCAGCGACGGAGCCGAAGAGGACGACGCCCGCGCCGCCGAGGACCGGGCGGGGGACGACCGCGATGAGCGAGGCGGCGACGGGCATCAGGCCCATCAGGACGAGGACGCCGCCGCCGCACGCCACCACGAAGCGGCTGCGGATGCGGGTCATCGCGACCAGGCCGATGTTCTGGGCGAAGGCGCTGCACATGAAGCCGTTGAACAGCGGGCTGATCGCGGAGCCGAGGGTGTCGGCGCGCAGGCCGGCCGCGATGGTCTTCTCGTCCGCCTTGCGGTCGACGATCTCGCCGAGGGCGAGCATGTCGGCCGTGGACTCGGTCATGGAGACGACCATGACCACGCACATCGAGATGATCGCGGCGAGCGCGAACTGCGGTGCGCCGAAGTGGAACGGGGTCGGGAAGCCGACCAGGTCCGCCTCCGTGACCGGCGAGAAGTCGGTGACGCCGAAGGGGATCGCGATCAGTGTGCCGAGGACCATGCCGATGAGGACGGCGATCTGCTTGAGGAACCCGCGGGTGAAGCGGCGCAGCGCCAGGACGATCACCAGGGTGAGGGCCGCGAGGGCGAGGTAGGTGGACGAACCGTAGTCGTCCGCCGCCGGGTTGGGGCCCTGGGCCCAGCCGAAGGCGACCGGGAGCAGGGATATGCCGATCAGGGTGATGACGGTGCCGGTGACGACCGGTGGGAAGAAGCGCACCAGTTTGCTGAAGAACGGCGCGGCGACGAAGCCCAGCAGACCGGCCACGATGATGGCGCCGAAGATGATGGGGAGGGCGTCGTCCTTGCTGGGCGCGGTGTCGACGATGGCGAGCATCGGGGCGACGCCGGCGAAGGTGACACCGTTGACGAACGGGAGCCGGGCGCCGATCTTCCAGACGCCGAGGGTCTGGAGGAAGGTGGCGAGACCCGCGGTGAAGAGGCTGGCTCCGGTGAGGAAGGTGAGTTCCTTGGCGGAGAGACCGACGGCCGCTCCGACGATGAGGGGCGGGGCGACGACTCCCGCGTACATGGCGGCCACGTGCTGGAGGCCGCTGGTGACCATCCGCAGGGGTGGCAGGGTCTCGTCGACCGGGTGTTTGCGGTCGGGGAGGCCGGAGCCCGAGGGGGCGGAGGTGTCGGCAGGAGAGGAGGTGTCGGCGGATTCGGGGCTGTCGGAGTGCTGGTTGTGCGCGGCCACGGCGGTGCCTCCGGTCGGGTAACACGTCGTCGGTGACATGTGGTTTCAGGGAGGTGGTGCGGGTGCTGCTGGGGAGGTGCACATACCGGTCGCCCGAGCCGGTGGTGCGCGGCGTACCAGCGCAGGACGCGGGTACGCCGTTGACACGAGTCACCGTCCCCGGGGGCGGGTACGACGGGCGTACCCGCCCCCGGTTCCGGCTGCCGCGGACCCCGCTCGGGTCCACGGCACGCCGGCCGGGGCCGTCCCCCCGACCGGAGCCTTGGGGGTCAGCCCTGCGCGGCGATCCGCGCGAGGCGCTGTGCCTCGTCCCGCGTGCTGCGGGCGATGGCGTCCTCGTCGACCGTCGTCAGACGGCCGTCCTCGACGACCGGCCTGCCGTCGACGAGGGAGAGCGTCACGGGGGCCGCCGCGCCGAAGACGAGGGCGACGACCGGGTCGGCGATGGAGGAGTGCGCGAGGGTGTCGAGCTTCCAGAGGACCAGGTCGGCGACCTTGCCCGGCTCCAGGGAGCCGATCGCGTCGGCGCGGCCGAGGACCTGGGCGCCGCCGTAGGTGCCGAGCCGCAGCGCCTGGCGGGCGTTGAGCGCGGCCTCGCGGTGGGCGCCGAGGCGGTTGATGAGGAGGGCGTTGCGCAGTTCGGTGTGGAGTTCGCCGGACTCGTTGGAGGCGGTGCCGTCGACGCCGAGGCCGACGGGGACGCCCGCGGCGAGCATGTCGGGGACGCGCGCGATGCCCGCGGCGAGGCGGGCGTTGGAGGAGGGGCAGTGGGCGACGCCGGTGCCGGTGCGGGCGAACGCCTCGATGTCGGAGTCGTTCATATGGACGCAGTGCGCCATCCACACGTCGTCGCCGAGCCAGCCGGTGGACTCGAAGTAGTCGGTGGGGCCCATGCCGAACAGCTCGTGGCACCACTTCTCCTCCTCCACGGTCTCCGAGCCGTGGGTGTGGAGGCGTACGCCGAGGCGGCGGGCCAACTCGGCGCCCTGCCTGAGGAGTTCGGTGGAGATGGAGAACGGGGAGCAGGGGGCGACGGCGACCTGGGTCATGGCGTCGAAAGAGGCGTCGTGGTGGGTGCGGACGGTCTCCTCGGTGGCGGCGAGGGCGCCTTCGAGGGTCTCGACGGCGAAGTCCGGGGGCAGGCCGCCGTCCTTCTCGCTGCGGTCCATGGAGCCGCGCGCCAGGGTGAAGCGGACGCCCATCTCGCGGGCGGCGCCGATGATCGCGCCGGAGAGGTCGCCGGAACCCCGCGGGTAGACGTAGTGGTGGTCCATGGCGGTGGTGACGCCGCCGCGGGCCATCATCGCGAGGGAGCCCTGCGCGGCGGAACGGGCCATGGACTCGTCGATGCGGGCCCAGGTCGGGTAGAGGGCGACGAGCCAGTTGAAGAGGTTGTGGTCGGTGGCCAGGCCCCGGGTGATCCACTGGTAGAAGTGGTGGTGGGTGTTGACCAGGCCCGGGGTGGCGAGGTGGCCGGTGGCGTCGACGCGGCGGACGACGTTCGCCAGGCCGGCCGGGGCGGGTCCCGCGCCGATCGACTCGATGCGGTTGCCGGCGACCACGATGTGGCCGGAGGCGTACTCGGTGTCCTGCGCGTCGACGGTGGCGATCGCGCAGTTCTCGATCACGACGCGCTCGGCCCGCGCGGAGGCGGCGCCGGGGGTGGCGCCGGCGGTGGCGTCGGGGGCTGCCGAAGGTGCCATGGTGCTTCCTTCTTCTGTCTCGGTGTCTGGCGGGACGGGCACGGCAGGACCCTGGGGGGATTTGAGTGCCGCGGCCGGGTGGCCGCGGGTGCCGAGATGGAGGAACGGGGTTCGGGGTGGGCGGGCCGGCCGCTCCGGCGCTCCCTCCGGGCCGCCGCCCGGGCGGCCCGCCCCCGGCTGCGGGGGCGGGCGCGTCCGGCAACGGCCCGCCGGAGGTCAGAGGTTGGTCATGTCGACCGGGATCCGCGGTTCGGTGCCGTCGCGCAGCACGGTGGCCTCGATGAGGCCGTACGGGCGGTCGGCGGCGAAGTAGACCTCGTTGTCGTTCTTGAGGCCGAAGGGCTCCAGATCGACGAGGAAGTGGTGCTTGTTGGGGAGCGAGAAGCGGATCTCGTCGATCTCGCTGCGGCTGTTGATGATCCGCGCGCCCATCTGGTACAGCGTCTGCTGGAGGGAGAGGGAGTAGGTCTCGGCGAAGGCTTCCAGCATGTGCTTCCTGGCCTGCGCGTAGGACTTCTCCCAGTTGGGCATGCGGTCCTCGTCCGAGGTCCAGTTGTAGCGCCACTGGGCGGCGACCTGAGTGGCGAGGATCCGGTCGTACGCCTCCTTGAGGGTGGTGTACTTGTCCTTGACGTAGCCCCAGAACTCGGAGTTGGTCGAGTTCATCACGACCAGGTCCTTGAGGCCGGAGATGACCTGCCAGCTCTCGCCGTCGTAGGTGATCTCGGTGGTGCGGGTCTCCTGGCCCTTGCGGACGAAGGAGTGCTTGACCTCGTCGGCGCCGATGAACTTCGAGTTGCCGTCGGAGGTCTCGATCCGCTCCCAGGCGTACTCCTCGATGCGGATGCGCGCCCGGTGGATCGGCTCCTGGCTGGTGACGAAGTGGCGGGCCAGGTGGATGCCGAACTGCTCGGCGGACTCGATGCCGTACTCCTTGGCGAACGCGTACACCGTGTTCTTGGTGGTGTCGGTCGGCAGGACGTTGGCGTTGGAGCCGGAGTAGTGGACCTCCTCCATGTCGCCGGAGAGGGCGACGGAGACGTTGAGGTCCTTGATGTGGTGGGTGTCGCCGTCGCGGGTGATCTTGACGACGCGGTTCTCGGCCTTGCCGTACTGGTTCTGGCCCAGGACCACAGGACGGGCGAGACGGGGATTGGCTGTCATTGTCTGCTAGCTCCCTCGGTAAACGGAGTAGCCGAACGGGTTGAGCAGCAGCGGTACGTGGTAGTGCTCGCCCGGCACGACGGCGAAGGTGATCGCCACTTCCGGGAAGAACGCTCCGGGCGCACCGCTGTCCCGATTCGCGGGGGCGTCCTGCTGCACATCGGCTTGCGTGGTGGCGGCGGCCCCGCGACCGGTGAAGTACTCCTCGGTCGCGAAGTCCAGACGTACATGGGTGGTGCCCTCCGGCAGTGCCGGCAGGTCCTTGCAGCGCCCGTCCGCGTCGGTCGCCGACGCCCCGAGCGTCTGCCACTCCGCGCCGGGGCCCGGCCGGGCCGACAGGGAGACGGCGACGCCCTCGGCGGGGCGGCCGATGCTGGTGTCCAGGATGTGCGTGGACACCGATGCGGTGGTGTGGGTGCTCATGCGCTTCTTCCTCGAAGGGCTGAAAGGGCTCGAAGGGGCCGGACGGGTCGGGCGGGGCTCCGGCGGCTCGGGCGGGACGCGGTGGCGCCGCCCGCGGGCGGCGCGGCCCGGTTCAGCCGGACTCGGCCAGCCGGGCCAGCCGGATGCGGTTGATCATGCCCAGTTCGGTGCGCACGATCGCGCGCTCCTGCTCGGGCGTGTTCCCGATCCGTTCCCGCAGGGCGTCCCGCATCTGCTCGCCGGTGCGTCCGGTGGCGCAGATCAGGAAGACATGGCCGAACCGGTCCTGGTAGGCCAGGTTGAGTTCGAGCATCTCGGCCCTGAGGTCCTCGGACGCGCCGGCCATTCCGCTCTGTTCGCGGGCGGAGGTCGGGTCGCCGGGCTTGGGCCGGCCGATGGGCGGGTGACCGGCCATCGCCTCGGCGAGGTCGTCCGCGGTCAGCTCGGCCGTGGCGGCGTCGCTCGCCCGGTAGAGCGCCTCGGCGTCGGCGTAGGGGCGCTGGGCGAGCAGCTTGCCGCCCCAGGCCGAGGAGGCGCACACCTCGTGGAGCGCGGCCAGGGCCGCACGGTCCTCGGAGGCGTTGAACCGGGCGAGGCCCGGATGCTGGAGTGCGGTCACGGGAGCCTCCGTGGCGTGATCTTCTCGGTACGTCGGACGGGCTGCGGATAGCTAACGCCCTGCCGAAGTCGACGTCAACACTTTGTTGAAAAATCGCGGTAACAAACCGCGGCGCCCCCTCGTACGGGCTCCCGGGCGGCGGTCAGGCGCCGTCCCGGGAGGCGTTCGCCCTGTTCAGGTAGTTGTAGACGGTGAAACGGCTGACGCCGAGGGCGCTCGCGACCGTCTCCACACCGTGGCGGACGGAGAAGGCACCGCGTGCCTCCAGGGTGCGGACGACGGACTGCTTGGTCCGGCGGTCCAGTTCGGCGAGGGGCATGCCGTGCCGGCGTTCCAGCGCGGCGAGGATGTGATCGAGGGAGTCGGCGAGCTGCGGCAGGCGGACGGCCACGACCTCCTCGCCCTCCCAGCTCAGCACCACGTCGTCGTCCAGGGCCTCGCCGGGGGCGATCAGGACGCCACCCATGGCGTCGACGAGCGGTTTCACCGCGTGCGCGAGGGCGTGCTCCCCAAGCACCGCCTCTCCCCGGGCGCCCCCGGGGGCGTCCACCTGCTCGCCGGTGCCGCTCATCCCTGCCCCTCCGCCACGTTCCGCGCCGGGTCGGCCGGGGCCCCGTCCGCCGGCTCGCCCACCACGTTGACCTGCAGGGACACCCGGGTCGCCCCGTTCTTCAGGGCCTCGCGCAGCAGGGTGTCGACCGCGCCCAGCACCGCGTCGGCGCCGCCCTCGGCGGTATTGCCGAAGGGGCCGACGTCCACATGGTCCAGCCGTGCGCCCTGGACGACGTCCCGGGCCGCCAGCGCGTGGGCCGGCGGTTCGTCGAGGTCGAACGGCTCGGTCGTGAACTCCACTCTCAGTCGCACCATGCCCCCACGGTAGCGGCGGCCCGGACGGGTTCCGCGAGGTCCGGGGGCGGTCTTTTTCGCGGGGGCGTCTTGACAGGCTCGCTCGCCGCCGCACAGAATTCCGTTAAGCAGAAAGAAACTTCCGCAATACGGAAGGGGCGCACGGCCCTCATGGGATACGCAGACCAGCGCTTCGATGTGAACCTCTCGATCCTCTTCACGGAACTCCCGCTCCTGGAGCGCCCCGCGGCAGCCGCCGCGGCGGGCTTCACGGCGGTCGAGCTGTGGTGGCCCTGGATCGACACCCCCACCCCGCCGCAGGCCGAACTCGACGCCCTGAAGAAGGCGCTCGACGACGCCGGCACACAGCTGGTGGGCCTGAACTTCTACGCAGGCGAGCTGCCCGGCCCGGACCGCGGCGCCCTCTCCCTGCCGGGCGAGGAGTCCGACCGCTTCCGGGCCAACATCGAGGTCGCGGCGGACTTCGCCGCCTCGGTCGGCTGCACGGCGCTCAACGCCCTCTACGGCAACCGCGTCGACGGCGCGGACCCGCAGGTGCAGGACGCCCTGGCGCTGGAGAACCTGGTCCTCGCGGCCCGGGCCGCCGACCGCGTCGGCGCGATCCTGCTCGTCGAGACCCTCAACAAGCCGGAGTCCCCGCTCTACCCGCTGGTGAGCGCCCCGGCCGCGATCGAGGTGGTCGACAAGGTGAACGCGGCGACCGGCCTCGGCAACGCCAAATTCCTGCTGGACATCTACCACCTGTCCATGAACGGCGAGGACGTCTCCCAGGTCATCAAGGCGTACGCCGACAGGACCGGCCACGTCCAGATCGCCGACAACCCCGGCCGGGGCGCCCCCGGCACCGGCTCCCTCCCGCTGGAGCAGCTCCTCGACGAGCTGGCGGCGGCGGGCTACACGGGCTGGATCGGCCTGGAGTACAAGGCCGGCGACCGCCCGGGCGCCGAGGCGTTCGACTGGCTCCCGGCCGGCGCCCGCGCGGCCAACTGACCCACCCCGAAGCGTTTTTCAGAGAGGTACCCTCATGAGCACTTCCTCCTCCAACCCGAAGGTCGCCTGGATCGGCCTCGGCATCATGGGCTCCCCCATGTCCGAGAACCTGCTGAAGGCGGGCTACGCCGTCACCGGCTACACGCTGGAGCAGGACAAGCTGGACCGCCTGGCGGCCGCCGGCGGCACCGCCGCCTCCTCGATCGCCGAGGCGGTCCGGGACGCGGACGTCGTGATCACGATGGTGCCCGCCTCCCCGCAGGTCGAGGCCATCGCCTACGGCCCGGACGGCATCCTGGAGAACGCGAAGCGCGGCGCGCTGCTGATCGACATGTCCTCGATCACCCCGCAGACCTCGGTCGACCTCGCGAAGGCCGCCGCGGAGAAGGGCGTCCGGGTGCTCGACGCCCCGGTGTCCGGCGGCGAGGCCGGTGCGATCGAGGCCGTGCTCTCCATCATGGTCGGCGGCGAGCAGGCGGACTTCGACACCGCGAAGCCGCTGCTGGAGGCGCTGGGCAAGACGATCGTGCTGTGCGGTCCGCACGGCTCCGGCCAGACGGTGAAGGCGGCCAACCAGCTGATCGTGGCCGTCAACATCCAGGCGTGCGCCGAGGCCGTGGTCTTCCTGGAGAAGTCCGGCGTGGACCTGGCGGCCGCGCTGGACGTGCTCAACGGCGGGCTGGCCGGCTCCACGGTGCTGACCCGCAAGAAGGACAACTTCCTGAGCCGGGACTTCAAGCCGGGCTTCCGCATCGACCTGCACCACAAGGACATGGGCATCGTGACGGACGCGGCCCGCACGGTCGGCGCCGCGCTGCCCGTCGGCTCGGTCGTCGCCCAGCTCGTCGCCTCGCTGCGCGCCCAGGGCGACGGCGGACTCGACCACTCCGCCCTGCTGCGCTCGGTCGAGCGTCTCTCCGGCGCCCAGGTCTGATCCGGCGCCCAGGTCTGATCCCGCGCGCAGATCTGATCCACCGCCCGGTCCGGGACCGCACAGGTCCGGACCCGGGCGCCCTCCCCCGGGCCGCGTGCACCGCGGCCCGCCCCCTGGACCCCGGCCGGCGTCGGCGCCGACACCTGTCCTGTCGCGCCCAGGCGTCGGCGCCGGCCGGAACACCACCCTTCACTTTCAACAAACTGTTGACGTTTTCTTCGCGGCAAACCTACTCTCCTCGAACCGCCAGCCCCGAACCCGTCATCAGTGCAGCCCGTACGGAAGGTCGACCGAACCCCATGACGAAGCGCGTCCTTACGACCGAGTCCGGCGCCCCCGTCGCCGACAACCAGAACTCCGCCACCGCCGGCGTCGGTGGCCCGCTCCTCCTCCAGGACCAGCACCTGCTGGAGAAGCTGGCGCGCTTCAACCGCGAGCGCATCCCGGAGCGCGTGGTGCACGCCCGCGGCTCGGGCGCGTACGGGTACTTCGAGGTCACCGACGACGTCACCGCGTACACCCGGGCGGACTTCCTCTCCGAGGTCGGCCGGCGCACCGAGACCTTTCTGCGCTTCTCCACCGTGGCCGACTCCCTCGGCGGCGCGGACGCGGTCCGCGACCCGCGCGGCTTCGCGCTGAAGTTCTACACCGAGGAGGGCAACTACGACCTCGTCGGCAACAACACCCCGGTCTTCTTCATCAAGGACCCCATCAAGTTCCCCGACTTCATCCACTCCCAGAAGCGCGACCCCTTCACGGGCAAGCAGGAGCCGGACAACGTCTGGGACTTCTGGGCGCACGCCCCCGAGGCGACCCACCAGGTGACCTGGCTGATGGGCGACCGCGGCATCCCGGCCTCCTACCGGCACATGAACGGCTACGGCTCGCACACCTACCAGTGGACCAACGAGGCCGGCGACGCCTTCTTCGTCAAGTACCACTTCAAGACGAACCAGGGCATCCGCTGCCTCTCCTCCGAGCAGGCCGCCGAACTGGCCGGCAAGGACGCCAACTCGCACCAGACCGACCTGCTCCAGGCGATCGAGCGCGGGGTGAACCCGTCCTGGACCCTGTACGTGCAGATCATGCCGGCGGCCGAGGCGGCGGAGTACCGCTTCAACCCCTTCGACCTCACCAAGGTGTGGCCGCACAGCGACTACCCGCTCCAGCGGGTGGGCCGGCTGGTCCTCGACCGCAACCCGGACAACGTCTTCGCCGAGGTCGAGCAGGCCGCGTTCTCGCCGAACAACTTCGTGCCCGGCATCGGCCCCTCCCCGGACAAGATGCTCCAAGGCCGCCTGTTCGCCTACGCGGACGCCCACCGCTACCGGCTCGGCGTCAACCACACCCAGCTCCCGGTGAACGCCCCGAAGGCGGTCGACGGCGGGGCGGACAACTACGGGCGGGACGGCTTCATGGCCACCCGCAACGGCTCCCGCCACGACAAGAACTACGAGCCCAACTCGTACGCGGGCCCGGCCCAGACCGACGCCGCGCTCTCCGCGCCGCTCGCGATCCACGGCTGGACCGGCACCCACGCGGCGCCCGAGCACGTCAAGGACGACCACTTCTTCCAGGCGGGCGAGCTGTACCGGCTGATGTCCGAGGAGGAGAAGGGGCGTCTGGTCGCGAACATCGCGGGCGGCCTCTCGCAGGTCACCCGCGAGGACGTGATCGAGAAGAACCTGGCCCACTTCCACGCCGCCGACACCGACTACGGCAAGCGCGTGGCGGAGGCGGTCCGCGCCCTGCGCGAGGACTGAGGGCCCATCAGCCGGCGCGCGGAGCATCCGTGGGAGGTCCGCTCCGCGCGCTGGGAAGTGTCCCGACGCCGAGACGCGCTGACGCGCCGACGTGCTCCGGACACGACCCGAACCCGCGCCGCGCGGCCCGATGAGGGGTGGTCGCGCGGCGTGGCCCCACCCTGTCCCCACGGCCCACGCGCCCGGCACGAACCGGCGCGGGCCGCGGGGGTGTCCGGAAACCCATCCGCCGGACGCTCCCCGGGGGCAGGCCGTGGCGAGGACCGCGGCGGAAGAGCGATGCCAGTGCGGTGGTGAAGGCCGCCGGACCCTCTCCGACCTGACGTGAGGTGCGCCGGCGCAGCCGATCGCCCCGCCGCGGTCCCAGCCCGTCCCTCCCGGAGCACGCTCCGGGAACCACAGACTCCGCCCGGCGGTGCGAACGTCCTGTCGCGCCAGCCTCGCACCGTCGGGCGGCACCACGTCCCCCTCCCCCGGTTTCCCCCGGCCCGGGCAGGTGTCGGTTTACGGTCCCGTACATCCTGCTCGTCGATCAGGGCCCGGCCTTCGCACAGAGGCCGGGCCCTGATCCATGTCCGGCGCACGCACACCGGGCACCACCCCGGGGGCGGGCCGCCCCCGGGCTCACCGCGGCGGGTCCTCCCCGGTGAGCCCGTCCACGGACTCGCGGACGAGGTCGGCGTGGCCCGCGTGGCGGGCGTACTCCTCTACCAGGTCCAGGAGGAGTGGCCCGCTGACACTCCAGGGCGCCGAGGACGGCCGCCGCCTCGGTGCCGGCGAGCGGGGGTTCGGGCCAGGTCTCGTCCGGTGTATCGGTCACGGCCGCAGACCTTGGCGGCCGTCGCGGGCGCCACCGGGGGCGGCTCACCTCGGGCCGCTCAGGCGCGGCGGCGCAGCTCCAGGGTCCAGGTGTCGACGGTGTAGCGCGTCGGCCGGTCCCGGTGCTGCGCGGCGACGACGGCCGCGATCCGGGCCCCGTCCCCGCGCGCCTCCCCCTCGCCCCGGTGGTGGCCGACCACGACCGCGCGCCACCCCGCGGCACTGCCGGGCTCAGCGGAGGTGGCATGGGGCGGGGGGTTCTCGGGGCCGGGCATGGCGGGATCGTAGCGGGACGCCCGAGGGCCCGGTCCGCGGGGTGCGGAACGGGCCCTCGGGGGAGGCAGTAAGGACGGGCGGATCAGACCTTGAGGGGCTTGATCGCCGTCGGGGCGTGGCCCGGTTCCGTGGCCAGGTCCTCGAACTCGGAGATGTCGCTGATGTCCATGGTGCGGCTCATCGAGATGTTGGTGATCCGCTCCAGGATCGCCTCGACCACGACCGGGACCCGGTACTCCGCCGCGAGCTTCTTCGCCTGCTCCAGGGCGGGCAGCAGCTCGTCCGGCTCGGTGACGCGGATCGCCTTGCAGCCGAGGCCCTCGACGACCTTGACGTGGTCCACGCCGTAGACGCCGAGTTCGGGCGCGTTGATGTTCTCGAACTCCAGGTTGACCTGGAAGTTGATGTCCAGTCCGATCTGCGCCTGGCGGATCAGGCCCAGGTAGCTGTTGTTGACCAGGACATGGACGTAGGGGATGCGGTGCTGGGCGCCGACCGCCAGCTCCTCGATCATGAACTGGAAGTCGTAGTCGCCGGAGAGGGCGACGACCTGCGCCTCGGGGTCGGCCTTGGCGACGCCGAGCGCGGCCGGGATCGTCCAGCCGAGGGGGCCGGCCTGGCCGCAGTTGATCCAGTGGCGCGGCTTGTAGACGTGCAGCATCTGCGCGCCGGCGATCTGGGAGAGGCCGATGGTGGTGACGTAGCGGGTCTCCGGGCCGAAGGCCCGGTTCATCTCCTCGTAGACGCGCTGCGGCTTCAGCGGCACGTTGTCGAAGTGGGTGCGCCGCTGGAGGGTGGCCTTGCGCTCCTGTGCGGAGGCGATCCAGGCGGAGCGGTCCGGCAGCTTCCCGGCCGCCTTCAGCTCGCGCGCGACCTCGACGAACAGCTCCAGGGCGGCCTTGGCGTCGGAGGCGATGCCGTAGTCCGGGGCGAAGATCTTGCCGATCTGGGTGGGCTCGATGTCGACGTGGACGAACTTCCGCTCGCCGCGGTAGACGTCGAGCTTGTAGCCGGTGTGGCGGTTGGCCCAGCGGTTGCCGATGCCGAGGACGAAGTCCGACTCCAGGAAGGTCGCGTTGCCGTAGCGGTGCGAGGTCTGGACGCCGACCATGCCCGCGTTCAGCTCGTGGTCGTCGGGCAGCGAGCCCCAGCCCATCAGGGTCGGGATGACGGGGGTGCCGGTGATCTCGGCGAACTCGACCAGCAGGTCGGTGGCGTCGGCGGAGATGACACCGCCGCCCGCGACGATCAGCGGGCGCTCCGACTCCAGCAGGAAGCCGATCGCCTTCTCGATCTGGGCGCGGGTCGCGGCGGGCTTGTAGACCGGCAGCGGCTCATAGGTGTCCGGGTCGAACTCGATCTCGGTGAGCTGGACGTCGATGGGCAGGTCGATGAGGACGGGGCCGGGTCGGCCGGAGCGCATCAGGTGGAACGCCTGCTGGAAGACGCCCGGGACCTGCGCGGCCTCCAGGACGGTGGTGGCCGCCTTGGTGACCGGGGCCGCGATCGAGGCGATGTCGACGGCCTGGAAGTCCTCTTTGTGGATCACATGGGTGGGCGCCTGGCCGGTGATGCAGAGGATCGGGACGGAGTCGCCGATGGCGGAGTACAGGCCGGTGATCATGTCGGTGCCGGCCGGGCCCGAGGTGCCGATGCAGACGCCGATGTTCCCCGGGTGGGTGCGGGTGTAGCCCTCCGCCATGTGGGACGCGCCCTCGACATGGCGGGCGAGGGTGTGGTCGACACCGCCCCCCTCCTGGAGTGCCTTGTAGAAGGGGTTGATCGCGGCGCCCGGCACTCCGAACGCGTGGGTGACGCCTTCACGCTTGAGGATCTCAACGGCCGCTCGGGCGGCGGTCATACGAGGCATGGGGTGCTCCTGCTCCGGCCTTCGGGATCGGGCTCTGTCGCGCCACCTGAGAGCGGCGGGCCCGCGTCGGCGTTCTGTCAGTTTTCCGCATTACGGAAGTACAGTTCTGCTATACGGAAGCAATTTAGAGCGCTGCCGATGTGCCGTCAAGGGACCGGCCGCCGGACGGACAGGACGGACAGGACGGATCCGCCGCCGGACGGACACCCGGGGAACGCGCACGCGGGACGAGCACACGGCCGGCGCTCCGGCCGGGGCACCCGCCGAGGCACCCGGCGAACGCACCGCGCACCAGGGCGCCGCCGGGGCGCACGAGGGGGCGCAGTCCGGGAAGTGCCTCGCCAACCGCGCGCCGGTGGTGGACGATGGACCGGTACCGCCCCGGGGGAGGGCGGGCGAAGTACCCGGGTTCCCGGCCGGAGCCGGCCCCGGAGGAAGGTGCCACGATGATCGAGAGCGTGCCGGTCCGCTGCCCGTCCTGCCGGCGCGACCACCTGTACGCGCCGCCGGTCTACCCGTGCGCCTGCGGAGCCCCGCTCGTCCCACCGCTGCTGCCGGGCGCGCCGCCGGTGCCGATCGTCCACCGCACCTGGACGGACGACTGGGTGACGGTCCACTGCCCCGACTGCGACCGCCAGGACGCGTGGCCGCAGCCGGAACTGGGCTGCCCCTGCGGGACGGTGCTGCGGATCGCGGTCCGCCCGGTGGGGGCGTCCGTGCCGCCGGCCCCGACGGAGACCGGCCCGGCTCCCCACCCCCTCGCACCGGCCGGGGAGCCCTCCGACGAGCACCGCGCGGCGGCCGGCCGCGGCTCCTCCACCGCCGCGCACATACCCCTGCCCCGCACCTCCGCGCGCCCCCGCCCCACCTTCCGCCCGGTCACCATCCGCACCGCGCGCGACGCGGTCACGGCGGCGGCGATGTATCTGCGCTGGCTCGGCTTCACCGACGTCCTCCAGCCCGACCAGCGCCCCCTCTCCGGCATCGATCTGCGCGGTTCCGGCGTCGTCGCCCAGGTCGACGCCACGACCCGGCCCGCCACCCTGCGCGATGTCGAGTGCCTGTGGCTGAACGGCCTCAACGCGTCGGCACAGAGCGTCTTCTTCTCCCTCGCCGGCTACGCGGACGCGGCCCGCGCGCGTGCGGACGCCCTGGGCGTCCCCCTGTTCGTCATGGACCTCACGGGCTCCCCCCAGCCGGTGAACGCACCCGCCGACGAACTGATCGCCCGCGCGGTCTGAGCGGCGGGGCGTCCCCCACCCCGCCGCACCCGCCACCCCTCGCAGCACCCGCCACCCGCCGCCGCCTCCCCGGCGCGCCGCGCCCCCCGCGCGGCCCCTTCGGCATGCCCGCCCAACTGCCTTCTCTGCGCGAACCGTTGACAAAGCGGTTACCTGCTAGAAATCTGTCTCGCCAGCAACGCAAAAGATTGACCGGATAACTCAAATATCGATGCACCGTCCGCGATTTCCCGGCAGGACTCGGCAGGACAGAGGGACACCATGAGATGGAAGCAAGTCGGCCGACGGCTGGTCGCCGGCGCGCTCGGCGCCGGACTGGTCACCGTGGGGCTCGGGTTCCCGGCGGGCGGGGCGAGTGCCGCGCCCGCCGCGGACGGGCCCAATCTGGCGCTCGGCAGACCCGCCACCGCCGGCGGCGCGCATGGCGGGTACCCCGCCGTGAACGTCACCGACGGCAGTCAGGCCAGCTACTGGGAGGGTCCCGCCGGATCGTTCCCGCAGTGGGTGCAGATCGACCTCGGCGCCACCGCCGAGGTGGACGAGGTGCGGCTGAAGCTGCCCGCCTCGTGGGAGGCCCGCACCCAGACCCTCAGCGTCCAGGGCAGCACCGACGGCAGCGCCTTCCGCACCCTGTCCGGCTCCGCGAACCGGAGCTTCACCCCGGCGTCGGCGAACACCGTCGCCCTCGGCTTCACCGCCGCCGACGTGCGCTTCGTCCGCGTGCAGGTGAGCGCCAACACCGGCTGGAACGCGGCCCAGCTCTCCGAGGTCGAGGTGTACGGCGAGACCGGCCCCGAGGAGCCCGGCAACCCGCCGGACGGCACCAACCTGGCCCGGAACAAGCCCATCGAGGCGTCCTCGACCACCCAGACCTATGTGGCCGCCAACGCCAACGACGACAGCGTCACCAGCTACTGGGAGGCGAGCGGCTTCCCGGCCACGCTGACCGTGAAGCTGGGCGCGGCCGCCGATCTGTCCGCCGTCGTCCTCAAGCTCAACCCGGACCCGGCCTGGTCCACCCGCTCCCAGAGCGTGCAGGTCCTCGGGCGGGCGGCCGGGGAGCCTGCGTACACCTCGCTGAAGGCGCGCGCGGACTACACCTTCGACCCGGCGACCAACCGGAACACCGTGACCATCCCGGTCACCGGCCGGTACGCGGACGTACGGCTCCAGTTCTTCGCCAACACCGGGGGGACGGGCGGCCAGGTCGCCGAGTTCCAGGTCGTCGGCACGGCCGCCCCCGCGCCCGACCTCACCCTCACCGACCTCACCTGGTCCCCCGCCGCCCCCTCGGAGGCCGACGCGGTGACCGTGAACGCCACCGTGCGCAACGCGGGCACCGCCCCCTCCCCCGCGACCACCGTGGACGTGAGCGTGGAGGGCGCGAACGCGGGCAGCGCCCAGGCCCCGGCGCTGGCCGCCGGGGCGTCCGCCACCGTCCCGGTCGCCGTCGGCAGGCGCGCCGCCGGAAGCTGGACGGTCTCCGCGGTCGTCGACCCGGCCGGTACGGTCGCCGAGCTGGACGACTCCAACAACAGCCGCACCGCCGCCGGGAAGCTGACCGTCACCCGGGCCCCCGGGCCCGACCTGGAGGTCACCGGTATCACCACCGACCCGGCCAACCCGGCCGTCGGCGCCACCGTCCGCTTCACCGTCGCCGTCCGCAACGCGGGCACCAGCGCCGCCCCCGCCGGCACGGTCACCCGCCTGACCGCCGGCACCACCACCCTGAACGGCACCACCCCCTCGGTCCCGGCCGGCGGCACGGTCTCCGTCCCCCTCTCCGGCACCTGGACCGCGACCGGCGGCGGCGCGACGCTGACCGCGACGGCGGACGCCACCGGCACCCTCGCCGAGACCGACGAGAACAACAACACCTTCGCCCGCTCCCTGGTCGTCGGCCGCGGCGCCGCCGTCCCGTACACCGCGTACGAGGCGGAGGCCGGCCGCTACAACGGCACCCTGCTCAAGGCCGACGCCCAGCGCACCTTCGGGCACACCAACTTCGCCACCGAGTCCTCCGGCCGCGAGTCGGTCCGCCTGGACGCCACCGGCCAGTACGTGGAGTTCACCTCCACCGGCGCGGCGAACTCGGTCGTGGTCCGCAACTCCATCCCGGACGCCCCGGGCGGCGGCGGGCGCGAGGCCACCCTCAGCCTGTACGCGGACGGCCAGTTCGTGCGCAAGCTCAACCTCTCCTCCAAGCACAGCTGGCTGTACGGGACCACCGACGACCCGGAGGGCCTCACCAACCGGCCCGGCGGCGACGCCCGCCGGCTCTTCGACGAGTCCCACGCCCTGCTGGAGCGGACCTACCCGCCCGGCACCGTCTTCCGCCTCCAGCGGGACGCCGGCGACAGCGCCGCCTTCCATGTGATCGACGTGGTGGACCTGGAGCAGGTCGCCCCGCCGGCCGCCAAGCCCGCCGAGTGCGTCTCCATCACGGCCTACGGCGCGGTCCCCAACGACGGTATCGACGACACGGACGCCCTCCAGCGGGCCGTCACCGCCGACCAGAACGGGGAGATCGCCTGTGTCTGGATCCCGGCCGGCCAGTGGCGCCAGGAGCAGAAGATCCTCACCGACGACCCGCTGGACCGGGGCCAGTTCAACCAGGTGGGCATCCGTAACGTCACCATCCGGGGCGCGGGCATGTGGCACTCCCAGCTCTACGCCCTCACCCCGCCGCACGAGGCGGGCGGGATCAACCACCCGCACGAGGGCAACTTCGGTTTCGACATCGACGACAACACGAGAATCTCCGACATCGCGATCTTCGGCTCCGGCACCATCCGGGGCGGCGACGGCAACCACGAGGGCGGTGTCGCGCTCAACGGCCGCTTCGGCAAGGACACGAAGATCAGCAACGTCTGGATCGAGCACGCCAACGTCGGCGCCTGGGTCGGCCGGGACTACTCCAACATCCCCGAGCTGTGGGGGCCGGGCGACCGGGTGGAGTTCAACGGCGTCCGCATCCGCAACACCTACGCCGACGGCGTCAACTTCGCCAACGGCACCCGCAACTCCACGGTGTTCAACTCCTCCTTCCGCAACACCGGGGACGACGCCCTCGCCGTGTGGGCCAGCAAGTACGTGAAGGACACCTCGGTGGACGTCGGCCACGACAACCACTTCCGCAACAACACCGTCCAGCTCCCGTGGCGGGCCAACGGCATCGCGGTGTACGGCGGTTACGGCAACACCATCGAGAACAACATCGTCTCCGACACCATGAACTACCCGGGGATCATGCTGGCCACGGACCACGACCCGCTGCCGTTCTCCGGCCAGACCCTGATCGCCAACAACGCCCTGCACCGCACGGGCGGCGCGTTCTGGAACGAGGACCAGGAGTTCGGCGCGATCACCCTGTTCGCGCAGGGCCCGGACATCCCGGGCGTCACCATCCGGGACACCGAGATCAGCGACTCGACGTACGACGGCATCCAGTTCAAGACGGGCGGCGGCGCGATGCCGGACGTCCAGATCCGGAACGTGGTCATCGACAAGTCGAACAACGGCTCGGGCATCCTGGCCATGAGCGGGGC
The DNA here is from genome assembly GCF_040630445.1 of Streptomyces sp. NPDC005805. Classification (NCBI taxonomy): domain Bacteria; kingdom Bacillati; phylum Actinomycetota; class Actinomycetes; order Kitasatosporales; family Streptomycetaceae; genus Streptomyces; species Streptomyces sp. NPDC005805. Next base: position 7,453 of record NZ_JBEXXN010000080.1, on the reverse strand, counting down.
GCGCGGGAGCGCCACGCTCTCGAATGTGACCATCACCGGCTCGGCGCAGGGCGATGTCCTGATCGAACCGGGGTCCCAGTTCACCATCAGCGGCACCCCCGGCCCGGCCGCCGTGCCGGGGTCCCTGCGGCAGGCGCTGCGCGGCTGACGCGAGCGCGCCGACGCGGTCGGACCGACGCGGAGCGGCACCCCTGCGGGTGCGCGCACGGTGGCGGCCCCGGGACGGAGTCCTCCGTTCCGGGGCCGCCGCCGTCGTGGTGCCGGGAGCCGCTCCTCGGGGCCGCCGCCGTCGTCGTTCCGACGGGAGCCCGTGTCTCAGGGGCGGGTGGCGAAGACCCAGCGGTTGGCGGCCAGGGCGTCGTCCCGTTCCGGCAGCGGCCCGCGGCCGTGGCGGCGGGTGAAGTCGAACGGGGTGGTCACGGAGACCGACCAGCCCCGGCCGCGCAGGTCCGCCGCCGTGTCCGGGCGCGGTGCGGGGTCGAACAGGGCGAGGAGGTCCACGCCGATCCCGGCGCGGGCCGCCGCGTACACCGGACTGGCCCGGACCGCCGCCGCCTCCACACCGAGCTTCACCTCGTAGGCCAGGGCGCTGCCGGGCGCGCCGAGCGCGTGGACCGTGGCGGCCAGGGCGCGTTCGGCGGCCGGGGGCAGATAGAGGAGCAGGCCCTCGGCGAGCCAGGCGGTGGGGATGCCCGGGTCGAAGCCGGCCGCCAGGAGGGCGGTCGCCCACTCCCGGCAGAGGTCCGCGGCGACGGGGACGCGGTGCGCGCGGGCCTCGGCCCCCGTACCGGTGAGGACCCGGTCCTTGAAGGCGAGGACCTCCGGCCGGTCCAGCTCGTAGACGGTGCTGCCGGGCGGCCAGTCCAGGCGGTGGGCCCGGCAGTCGAGCCCCGCGCCCAGCAGGACCACCTGCCGGACACCGCCGGCCGCCCGCGCCAGCAGGAAGTCGTCGAGGACGCGGGTGCGCAGCCCGAAGTAGCGCCCGAGCCGGCCCCACAGGGGGTCCGCGTCGCCGCCGGGCACCTGGTCGGGGTGGACGGGCCAGCCGGCGGACGCCCGTGCGGCGCGCACGAAGTGCTCCGCGAAGGGGTCCCGGGCGAGCGCGTCGGGCCGGTGCGTCTCGATCGCCCGCGCGGCGGCGACCAGCAGCGCGGTGCGCCCTACGCCTCCCTCGACGCCGGTGTGCGGTCGTTCCGGGCCGCCGTCCGGTCGCTGCGGTCGGACGGCGACGGGGGCGGGGCCTGTCGGGACGGGCACGGGACCTCCTCTCCGGGGGAACGGGACCAGACCTCCGCCTGGTCGTGGGTGGTGACACGGGCGCCGTAGACGAGGCGCATGAAGCGGAGCACGTCCTCGTCGGCCAGGTGGACGGCGGTGGTGCAGTCGGCCAGCACCGTGATGTGCAGGCCCTTCTGGAAGGCGGTGCGTGCCGTGGAGTCCACACAGACGTCCGCGAACAGCCCGGCGAGGACCAGATGCGTGGTGCCGCGCTCCGCGAGGTGCCCGCCGAAGCCCTCGGCGAGGAAGGCGTCGAAGCAGGCGCGCTTGGTGAAGACGGCCTCGCCCGGCTCCGGGGCGACGGAGTGGAACTCCGCGCCCCAGGAGCCTTCCAGGCACTTGGGCCGCTTGCCCAGTTCGGCGTCCCGCAGCCGCCAGCTCGGCCCCTGGTCCGTGGCGTCGCCCGTGAAGCGGACGAAGACGACCTCGACGCCCCGGGCCCGGGCCTCGGCCACCGCGCGGGCGGTGGCCGCCGCGACCGCCGCCGGGCGGGCGGGGTCGCCCCGGTAGCGGGCGCCGGCGACGGGGCCGGTGACGAAGTCGTTCTGCAGATCGACGACGACCAGCACGGTGCCGTGGGCGCCCACGTCCCGGCCGCCCGCGCTCGGGGCGCCCGCGCCTCGGCCGCCGCCCGTCATGAGCCGCCCGCCGGGGAGCCGGTGGCCGCCCGGGGCCCGGCGCCCACCGCCTCCGCACCCGCTCGCGCCCCCGCGTCGGTGCTCTCCGCGGGCACGGTCGCGAGCCCGCCGGACGGTGCCCCGGGCCCGGTCCCGCCCACCGCGTCGAGCAGCGCCGCCACCACCTCGTCGGTCGTGGCCGTGCCCCCGAGGTCAGGGGTGAGCACCCCCCGCTCGCGGACCGCGAGGAGCGCCTTCTCCACCGCGTCGACCGCCCCCGCGCACCCCGCGTGCCGCTCCGCCACCAGGGCCGCGGCCCGGACGGTGGCCACCGGGTTGACCCGGCCGGTGCCTTCGAGGTCGTCGGCCGAACCGTGCACCGTCTGGTACTCGGTCAGATACGCCAGGTCCGGGTGGAGGTGCACGTTCTCCGTGCAGCGGTCCTCCTGCCGCTCGGAGCCGAACCGGTCGAGCAGGACGACGTGCATGATGTCGGCCCACTCGTTCCCGGCGACGACCACGGTCCGGTCGCCGAGCCCGTGCGCGATCAGGTTCCGGTTGACGGTGTCGGGCTGGACGAGCCGGATGCCGACGCCGTGGCGCTCCGACAGCCCGGCCGTCCACGCGTCCAGCGCGCCGTCGAGCAGATGGAACTTGTACGCCATCACGATCCGGGCCGGGCCCTGGCCGGGCCACTGCTCCCGGGCACGCCGCACCGCGTAGCCGACGATCTGCTCGGTGGTCTCCCGGCTGAACTCCATGGTGCGCACCACCCGCCCGGGGGTGTGGTGGTTGTCGCCCGTGTAGAAGCCCTGCGCCTGGTCGCGGACGAGGAGCAGCCTGCCGTCGCGGGCGGTCAGGGCGTCGACCTTGACCGCCTGGAGCCGCTTGCGCACCACGTACAGCGACTGGGCGTTGATGGCGGTGCGGAAGACGGCGGCGGTGCCGAGGCGGGCCTGGGCGCGGCAGAAGCGCTCGTAGTGGGCTGCGTCCTCCTCGGTGAGCCGGGCGGTGCGCTCGATGCCGCCCTCGGCCCTGAGGGAGAGGTACGAGTGGTAGACGCGCTCCGAGCGGACCACGCGGACGGCGGCGGCGCCGTGCCGGCGGGTGAGCGCGCCGAGGACGCGTTCGAAGACGGCGGCGAGTTCGGTGCCGGTGCCGCGGCCGACGGCGAGTCCGACGACGGTCTCCACGGGGGTGCTCCTGCGCTGCGGCGCGGGGGTGGCGGGGGCGGGGACGCCGGGTGCGGGGACGCCGGGTGCGGGGACGCCGGGTGCGGGGACGTCGGGTGCGGAGGGGCGGGGCGCGTTCAGACCGTCACGCTCCCCACGAGGTGGTCGCCGGCGATGCCGGCCTTGTCCGGGGCGTAGTAGTCCTTGATGCCCTCGACCCAGACGGCGACCGCGATCCGGTCCTCCGCGTCGGGGCCGAAGGCATCGAACAGGGCCTCGATATTGGGGCGTTCGAAGCCGATCGCGGTCATCAGGGCGAGGAAGGCGGGGCGCTCGATCAGTCCGTCGCCGTCCGGGTCGCCGAGGGCGGCCAGCGCCTCGGCGAACTCGGTGACGGTGGCGGTGAAGCGCTCCGGGGAGAGGACGCAGGCGCTGTACTCGTCGAAGGTCACCCGGCCGTCGCCGTCCGCGTCGAGTTCGTCGACGAGGGTGGTCCAGTAGCGGCGGAAGGCGGCGCGCAGGGCGTCCTTGGCCGCCTCGTCCGCGGCCGGGGCGGCCCGTACCACGCGGCTCGCCATCAGGGTGAAGTCACCGGCGTCCAGGACGCCGTTGTCATTGGCGTCCAGCAGGTTGAAGACCAGCTCGACGCGCTGCGTGGCCTCGGTACGCATGGGCGGTGAACCTTTCGTCCGGCCGCCCCGGGGCGGGGCGGACCTGCGGGTGCCGCGCGGCGGCGGGCACCGCCCGCGCGGGAGCCGGCCGGGGCGGTGCCCGGCCGGCTCCCCCACTATCGCGCCGCAGGTGGCGGACACGGGAGGAAGATCGTCTTCATTCACTCGATGGATGTCAATGTCCCGATATATGAATGGAGTTGGCGATCACGGGTATCCCGTCCGGCCCCGGGGCGAGCCCGGCTCAGCCCCCGTAGCGGCCGCGCAGTTCCACCTTGCGGACCTTGCCGCTCACCGTCATCGGGAAGGTGTCCAGGACCTCCAGCCGGCGGGGCACCTTGTAGTGGGCCAGGCGCTCGCGGCAGAAGGCGGTGATCTCCTCCAGGGTGGGCGCGTCGGCCGGGTCGCGCGGGATCACGCAGGCGAGGATCTCCTCGCCGTACCGCTCGTCGGGGACGCCGACCACCTGCACATCGGCGATCTTCGGGTGGGCGTACAGGAACTCCTCGATCTCGCGCGGGTACACGTTCTCCCCACCGCGGATGATCATGTCCTTGATGCGGCCGACGATCTGGACGCAGTCGTCCTCGCGCATCACCGCGAGGTCGCCGGTGTGCATCCAGCGGCCCGCGTCGATCGCCTCGGCGGTCTTCTCCGGCTCCTCCCAGTAGCCGAGCATCACGCTGTAGCCGCGGGTGCACAGTTCCCCCGCCTCGCCGCGCGGCACGGTGGTGCCGGTGACCGGGTCGACGATCTTGACCTCCACGTGCGGGAGGACCCGGCCCACGGTGGCGGTGCGGCGCTCCAGGTCGTCGTCGCGCCGGGTCTGGGTGGAGACGGGCGAGGTCTCGGTCATGCCGTAGCAGATGGACACCTCGGCCATGTGCATCTCGCCCACCACCCGCTTCATCACCTCGACCGGGCAGGGTGATCCGGCCATGATCCCGGTGCGCAGGCTGCTGAGGTCGTAGGCGGCGAAGTCCGGGAGGTTCAGCTCGGCGATGAACATGGTCGGCACGCCGTAGAGGGAGGTGCAGCGCTCCTCCTGCACGGCGCGCAGGGTGGCCGCCGGGTCGAAGGAGGGGGCGGGGATCACCATGCAGGCGCCGTGGGAGGTGGCCGCGAGGTTGCCCATGACCATGCCGAAGCAGTGGTAGAAGGGCACCGGCAGACAGACCCGGTCCTGCTCGGTGTAGCCGAGGGTCTCCCCCACGAAGTAGCCGTTGTTGAGGATGTTGTGGTGGGAGAGGGTGGCGCCCTTGGGGAAGCCGGTGGTGCCGGAGGTGTACTGGATGTTCACCGGGTCGTCGCAGGACAACTCGGCTTCTCGGGAAGCGAGTTCGGCGTCGGTGACGTCCCGGGCCGCGTCGAGGAGCGGGTCCCAGGAGCCGTCGCCGATGAAGTGGACGGACCGCAGGGCGGGCACGGAGCCGCGCACGGACTCCACCATGGCCCGGTAGTCGCTGGTCCTGTGCGTCTGCGAGGCGACCAGGACCGAGACCCCGGCCTGGTTGAGGACGTACTCCAGCTCATGGGCCCGGTAGGCGGGGTTGATGTTGACCAGGACGGCGCCGATGCGGGCGGTGGCGTACTGGACCATCACCCAGTCCGAGCAGTTGACGGCCCAGATGCCGACCCGGTCTCCCCTGGCGACGCCGAGTCCGAGGAAGCCGCGGGCGAGCTGCCGCACGGCCCCGGCGAACTCGGCGTACGTCCACCGGGTGCCCTCGGCGACGTCGACCAGGGCCTCCCGGTCCGGCCAGTGGGCCGCCGTGCGGTCCAGGTTCGCCCCGATGGTCTCGCCCAGGAGGGGCGTGGCGGAGGGGCCGTGGGCGTAGGAGGGCGGCGGTCCGGTGGGGGTGGTGGTGCCGGTCGTGGTGTCGCTCAACGGAGGTCTCCTTCGGTGTACTCGGCGGGCCCGGTGGGCTTGCCATTCCCGTCCGGCCCGGTGTCCTCGGTGTACTCGGCGGCCGAGCCCTCGGCCGTCAGCCGGCGCAGTTCGACCCGGCGGATCTTCCCGGACACGGTCTTGGGCAGCTCGGCGAACTCGATCCGCCGGACGCGCTGGTAGGGCGCGAGGACGGCCCGGGCGTGGGCGAACAGGACCTTCGCGGTGTCGGGGCCGGGCTCCCAGCCCTCGGCCAGGACGATGTACGCCTTCGGGACGGCGAGCCGCACCGGGTCCGGCGCGGGGACCACGGCCGCCTCGGCGACGGCCTCGTGCTCCAGCAGGGCGCTCTCCAGCTCGAAGGGGCTGATCTTGTAGTCGCTGGCCTTGAACACGTCGTCGGAGCGGCCCACATAGGTGAGGTAGCCGTCCGCGTCCCGGGAGCCGATGTCGCCGGTGCGGTAGTAGCCGCCGGCCATCGCCTCGGCCGTGCGCTCGGGGTCGCCGTGGTAGCCGGTCATCACACCGACCGGGTCGTCCGACAGGTCGACGGCGATCTCCCCCTCCCCCGCGCCGGGTTCGCCGGTGACCGGGTCGAGGAGGGTGATCGTGTACCCGGGGCCTGGGCGTCCCATGGAGCCCGTCTTCAGCGGCTGGCCGGGGCTGTTGGAGACCTGGACGGTGGTCTCGGTCTGGCCGAAGCCGTCCCGGATCGTGACGCCCCAGGCCCGGCGGACGGTCTCGATGACCTCGGGGTTGAGCGGCTCGCCCGCCGCGACCACCTCGCGCGGCGGGACGGCCAGCGCGCTCAGGTCGGCCTGGATCAGCATGCGCCACACGGTCGGCGGGGCGCAGAAGCCGGTGACGCGGTGCCGGTCCATCTCGGCCATCAGGCGGGCCGCGTCGAAGCGGGTGTAGTTGTGCACGAAGACGGTCGCCTCGGCGTTCCACGGGGCGAAGAGGTTGGACCAGGCGTGCTTGGCCCAGCCGGGCGAGGAGATGTTCAGGTGCACATCGCCGGGGCGCAGGCCGATCCAGTACATGGTGGCGAGATGGCCCACCGGATAGGACACGTGCGAGTGCTCGACGAGCTTGGGCCGGGCGGTGGTGCCGGAGGTGAAGTAGAGCATCAGCGGGTCGCCGGCCCGGGTCGGCCCGTCCGGCGTGAACGCGTCGGGGGCGGTGGCGGCCTCCGCGTACGGCAGCCAGCCGGCCACGGGCGGACCGACGGCGATCCGGGTGTACGCGCCGGGGACCTCGTCGAACGTGGGGGCATCCGCGGCGCGCGCCAGGACGTGCCGGACCCGGCCGCGGTCAACGCGGTCGCGCAGGTCGGCGGGGCCGAGGAGCGGGGTCGCGGGGATCACGACGGCCCGCAGCTTCATCGCGGCGAGGGCGGTCTCCCACAGTTCGGCCTGGTTGCCGAGCATCACGAGGATCCGGTCGCCGGGGGCGACGCCCTGCGCGCGGAGCCAGTTCGCGGTGCGGTTCGACCGGGCCGCCAGCTCCGCGAAGCCCACCCGGGTCTCGGTGCCGTCCTCCTCGACGAGGTGCAGGGCGGTGCGGTCGTTGCCCTCGGCGATGGCGTCGAACCAGTCCAGCGCCCAGTTGAAGTGCTCGAACCGGGGCCAGGTGAAGTGCTCCCGGGCCGCCGCCCAGTCCTCCCGGTGCCGCAGCAGCAGATCCCGGGCGGCCCGGAACCTCTCCGTCGCACTGCCAGACGTCATGGTCGCTCTCCTCGGTGGCGGTGGTGTGCGCGCGTGGGGCCCCACTCCTGCGGTTCCAGCAGCTCTTTCAGGCGCTCCGGGTCGTCCACCGGGGAGGTCT
>NZ_JBEXXN010000079.1:0-26083 GCF_040630445.1 Streptomyces sp. NPDC005805 | reverse complement strand
AGCCGCACGGCCCCATCGAGACCGAAGCAGCCCGACGCCTCACCGAAGACCTCAACCACGAGTGATCAACGGCTTACCCAACACTTTCTGAGCCGGTCCGGCCTCGGACGCGCCCGAGCGGGGCCGGGACCCGGCCGCCCCCGGGGACCCGGACCCTCGGCCCGGACTACACCGGCGCCGGGGTGCGCCTGCGCGCCGCCGCGCCCCGCGCCTCCGCGGCGACCAGCCCACCGACCGCCGCCAGCAGCAGGACGGTCCCGCCGATGGTCGCGGCCGAGAGCCGCTCCCCGAGAAGCGTCACGGCGATGGCCGCCGCGCTGACCGGTTCGAGCAGCATGATCACGGAGACGGTCGCGGCCCGCACGGCCGCCGCCCCCGTGAAGTAGAGCGCGTACGCGAGGGCGGTGGGCACGGCCGCCACGTACACCAGCAGCCAGAGCACCCGCAGCGGATCGGCCGTGTGCGGCAGCAGCCCCTCGGCGGCGGCCAGGGGCAGCAGCCCGGCCGTGCCGATCGCGAACGCCCAGGCCGTGGTCGAGAGCGGGTCGCCGCCTCCGCCGTCGCGGCCGAGCCACCGGGTGAGCAGGGTGATCGCCGCGTAACCGGCGGCGGACAGCACGGCGAGGGCCACGCCCAGCGGCCGGACCGTACCGCCCTCTCCGCCGAGGACCAGCACCGCGAGCCCGGCCAGGGCGCCGCCCACTGCCAGGAGGCCGCCGCGGCCCAGGCGTTCGCCCATGGTGAGCCGGGCGCCGAGGGCGATGAGCACCGGTCCCGCGCCGAGGGTGACGACGGTCCCGACGGCGAGCCCGGTCGCCTCGACGGCGGCGAAGTAGGCGCTCTGGAACAGGGTCAGACCGGCACCGGTGCCGAGGACACGCAGCAGCCGGCGGCGGCGCGGCTCGGGCGCGGGCGCCCTGACGGCCCCGGGCGCCGGGCGCCCTCGCAGCCGGGCCCGCACGGCGAGGACCGGCAGCAGCAGGAGCAGGCCCCCGGCGCAGCGCCAGAACGAGAGGGACAGGGGGCCGAGGTCGCTCGCGGCGAACACCAGCGAGGCGGCGGCGCCGGCGGTACCCCAGGCGACACCGGCGAAGACGAGATAGACGAGGCTGCGGCCGACGGGCACACCGACGGGGGCAGCGGAGGATTGCGACACGTTTCTTCTCCGTGCGAGGAACAGGCGTTCAGGTCACTGGACTCCGGCACGCGGGCAGCGACGAACTACCCGGGGACGCCCCCGGGCCCGGTCCTCGTCGGAAGGACTGCCGCCCGCCTCAGGCGGCAGGAGGCGGAAGCACGGTCAAACGCATGATCGCCACCCTAGGCCGGGTCGCTCTTCGCGGACAACCCGCCCGCATGGACCTCCCGGCCCTCACCGCCCGCGAGGGCCGCCGAGGTCTCCGGGCCGCCCGCCGCCACCGGTCCGGACGGCGGCTTCGGCGCCTGGGAACGGGTCGCCTGGGACTGGGCGATGAACGCGCCCACCAGCACCACCGCCCCGCCCACGATCTGCGGCGCGGACAGGTGCTCGCCGAGCAGCACCCACGCGAGCACGGTGGCGATCACCGCCTCCAGACAGGCGACCACCCCGGCCACCTGCGGGGAGAGCCGGCGCACCGAGACGACCCCGGTGACATACGCGAGGACGGTCGCCACCAGCACGATCCAGCCGAGCAGCAGCGCCGCCGGGACCTCGGTCCCGTCCATCCCCGCGCCGCCCGCCAGCAGCGAGAAGTCCATGCCCCAGGGCCGCGCGACGACCGTGAGCACCAGCGCCCCGATCAGCAGCCCGTACGCGATCACACCGAGCGGGTCGGGCGCGTCCTCGGTGTCGCTGCCCTGGGCGGACAGGACGAAGTAGCCGACCTGGCAGCAGGCCGCCCCGAGCGCGAGCAGCAGGCCGAGCGGGTCGAAGCTCAGCCCGGCCCACACCTCGACGACGCAGGCGAGCCCCGCGACGGCGAGGACCACACCGACGGCGGCGGCCCGGGTGACCGGGCGGCGCTGCACGAAGCGGACCCAGCCGAGGACGAGCGCGGGGGCGAGGTACTCGATGAGGAGGGCGACACCGACGGGGATGCGGGAGATGGCGGCGAAGTAGCACGCCTGGACCCCGGCGACGGCCAGCAGTCCGAACCCGGCGAGCAGCGCGGGCCGGCGGCGCAGCAGATCGCGGTGGCGCCAGGCCACGGGCAGCATCACGAGCGCCGCGCCGGCCACTCGCAGCCAGACGACATGGAGCGGGTCGAGTCCCGCTTCGATCAGCGGCTTGGCCGCCACTCCCGAACCACCGAAGGCGAAGGCCGAGACCAGGGCGAGACCCAGGCCGGCGCTTCTCACCGAAGACGCGTGCATCGGGCCATGATGTCAGCGCGCGTCAGGAGCGTCACCCCGGTGACACATGTCGAGACGGGCTCGCGATCCGGTCCGCCAGCAGTTCGGCGTCGATACCGGCCCGGCGCAGGACCTCGGCCGCCCGGCAGTCGGGGTCGGCGGTCAGACAGGCGAGGACATCGGTCCCGGCGGCGCGCGTCTCACCGCGCCGCCCGGCCCGGGCGACCGCGCCGGTCAGCGCACTCGCGGCGGACGGGGACCAGCCGGGGGTACGGGCCGCGCGCCCGATCGCCCGCAGCGCCCCGGAGTCCTCGACGGAGCCGCGCCAGCGGAGCCCGTAGCCGATGCTGCGCTGCACCAGGTAGCCCAGCAGCCGGGCCAGTTGAGGGCCCTCGCCGACGGCGGCGCGCACGGCGGCGTCGGACTCCAGCAGGGAGTGCAGCAGATAGGCCGTGTCGATCTGGCCGTCCGCGTCGCGCAGCGCCCGCCGGCGCGCCCCGGCGACGACCGCCGCCAGCTCGTCGGTGAGCGCGGCGTCGGTCCCGGACGGGACACGGGCGGTCCCGGACGGGGCGGGGGCGGACGGATGGGCCGGACGCGGAACAGGGAGGTGCACATCCTCCACTTCATCAGCCCCGGACGCCCGGGGCGTCGCCGCACGGGAGCATTCGGGCATCCGACGAAGGGTGGGCGCACCCGCCCGGCCTCTCCTCCTTCCGGAGGACGGACAGCCCGCCGACACCCACACCATCGCGCCGCCGCGCGGTCCGGGCACACACGAAGGGGCCCGCGTCGTGCGGACCCCTTCCGCGGCGCCCCGGCGCCGGGCGGGCGGCGAACCGGCCCGCCGCTGACCCGCCACGGAGTCAGTGCTCGTCGGCGAGGATCAGGTACAGCTTCTTGCGCGCCTCGTTGATGACGGCGACGGCCTTGTCGCGCTGCTCCTTGTCGCCGGTCTTCCAGACCTGCCCGAAGGCTTCCATCAGCCCGAAGCCCGCCTGCCGGATCTCGTTGACGCTCTCCCAGTCGACGCCGCGCCCGGCGTCCTCCCAGGGCGCGTCCGGCCCGGACTCCGCCTCGGCGCGGCCGGCCTCGGTGAGGGTGAACAGCTTCTTGCCGCCCTCGCTGGCGCTGATGATCAGCCCCTCGTCCTCCAGCAGCTGGAGGGTCGGGTAGACCGAGCCGGGGCTGGGCTTCCACGCCCCGCCGCTGCGCTCGCCGATCTCCTGGATCATCTCGTAGCCGTGCATCGGCCGGTCGGCGAGCAGCGCCAGGATCGAGGCGCGCACATCACCGCGCCGCGCCCGCCCCCGGCCGCCTCCGCGACCGCGCCCGCCGCCGAACGGCCCGCCGAAGGGAGGCCCGAACGACCCGAAGGCCGCGCGCCGCTCCTCCCGCTCGCCGCCCCGGCCGTACTGCCCGGGCCCGCAGTGCCCGCGACCGGGGCCGGGGCCTTGCTCGTGTTCGTGTCCATGGGAACGCATGATGCATCTCCTTCTATCGTTGATCTGTCGTGATGCGTCAACGATATATCGGAATGCATCGCATGACAAGGCCGACCGCTACACCGCCGGCTCGCCACCCCGCGCTTCCGACCCGCGAATCAGGCCGCCGGACGCGGATTGGCCTTGTCCCCCGGGCCCGCGCGGGCCCTACCGTCGCCGTATGCGGATTCGTATCGTCGACGCCTTCGCCGACCGCCCCTTCACCGGAAACCCCGCCGGGGTCCTGCTCCTGGACGCCGGGCCGTTCCCCGACGACGCCTGGCTCCAGAGCGTCGCCGCCGAGGTCAACCTCTCGGAGACCGCCTTCGCCCACCCGCTGACCGGGGACGCGGAGGCGGACTACGCGCTCCGCTGGTTCACCCCGGCCGCCGAGGTCGGCATGTGCGGGCACGCCACCCTCGCCACCGCTCACGTCCTGCACACCGCCGGACTCGCGGCCGGTGCCGTGCGCTTCCGGGCGCGCTGCGGGATCCTCGGCGCCGAGGTCCACCCGGACGGCACGCTCGCCCTCGACTTCCCCACCTCACCGCTGCTGCCGGTGACGCCTCCCGCGGGGCTCGCCGAGGCGCTGGGCACCGAGCCCCTGAGCGTCCACGACACCGGCGAGCACATCGGCGACCTGCTGGTGGAGCTCGCGGACGAGCGCACGGTCCGCGCGCTGAAGCCGGACCTGCCGGCCCTCGCCGCCCTCTCCGACCGGGGCGTCATCGCCACCGCCGCCGCGGACCAGGCCGGGAGCGGCCACGACTACGTCTCGCGCTGCTTCTTCCCCCGCCTCGGCATCGACGAGGACCCGGTGACGGGCAGCGCCCACACCGCGCTCGCCCCGTTCTGGTCCGCGCGCCTCGGCAGCCCCCGCCTCACCGGCCTTCAGGCGTCCGCGCGGTCGGGCACGGTACGCACCGAACTGCGCGGCGACCGCACCCTGCTGACCGGCCGCGCCGTCACCGTCGTCGACGGCGAACTCCTCACCGCCCCCTGACCGCCGCCGACGCCGTGCCGCACCGGCGCCGGCCCGCGCGCTACGGCGTCGGCAGCCAGTCCACCCGCCCCGCGAGCAGCCCGTACCCCACGAACGCCACGATGTCGAGCAGCGCGTGCGCCGCCACCAGCGGCCCGACCCTGCCCCACCGCCGGTACAGCAGCACGAAGACGACGCCCATCACCATGTTCCCGATGAACCCGCCGATCCCCTGGTAGAGGTGGTACGTGCCGCGCAGCACCGAACTGGCCGCCAGCGCGGCCATCGGCGACCAGCCCAACTGGTCGAGCCTGCGCAGCAGATAGCCGACCACGATCACCTCCTCGACCACCGAGTTCTGCACGGCGGACAGGATCAGCACCGGGTACTTCCACCACACGTCCGGCAGGGACTCCGGAACGACGGTGAGGTTGAAGCCCGTTGCCCGCGCGACGAGGTAGAACGCCAGTCCCGCGCTGCCGATGCCGGCCGCGACGAGCGTCCCCCGCCCCAGATCCGACCACGGCCGCCGAAGGTCGAAGCCGATGGCGCCGACCCCCGCCCGCTCCCGGATCAGCAGATGCGCGACGAGCGCGACCGGCACCAGCGCCGTGGCCACGCCGAAGAGCTGCCAGGCGAGATCGAGCCACGGACGGCCGGGCGCGTAGGAGCTGTTGAGGTTGGCCGCCTGGTCCTTGAGACCACCCGGCCTGGTCAGTGCCCCGGTGAAGCTGATCAGCGAGGACACCGCGCTGGCACCCAGCGACAGGGCGAGGACGAGCAGCAGCTCGGACCGCAGGATCTTCCGCGGCAGCACCTCCCCGGGCAACGAACCGGCCACGCCTCCGGCCTCCGTCTGCACACCAGCCTCCAGTTCGGTAATCCGCCCTCGTATACGTGCCGACCCCGCTAGGGTCTCGACAGCACGTACGAAGATCGCGCGCGACAGGCCGGGGGACCCACGTCATCCCGCTGATGACGCGGGTCCTTTTCCTTGCAGACCGCACAAGGAGGGGCACCACCGCATGGGACGTCACAGCTTGCCCGATGCCGGGACGGCCGAGGGAGCCGGGCCCCGGACACGCACCCGCCGGCGGACCGTGGTGACGGCCGCCTCGCTGGCGGTCGCCGTCGCCGCCGGCACGGGGACGGCCCTGCAGACCGGGCTGCTGTCGTTCCCCGACGCGTGCGCGGACAACGCGGTCGGCATCGACGTGGCCGTCTCCCCCGACATCGCCCCGACCGTCCGCGCCGTCGCCGAGCAGGCCCGCGCCGACGGGGTCAGATCCGACGGCCAGTGCCTGCGGGTGAACGTGGTGGCGCGGGAGAACCACGAGGTGGCGGAGCTGCTCACCACCGGCTCCAACAGCCCCGGGTACGAGGTGTGGCTGCCCGACTCCTCCGTCTGGGCCGAGCGCACCGGCGCCTCCGGCGGGGGCGTCCCGCTCACCCCGGCGGGCAGCGTGGCCACCTCGCCCGTGACGCTCGCCGTGGTGCCGACCGCGGGCGAGCAACTGGGCTGGCCGCGCTCCACCTACACCTGGTCCGGTCTCACGGCGGCCGCCGCCGAGGCGGGGGACATACGCGTCGGCGCCGGCGACCCGGCGGTGAGCGCCACCGGACTTCTCGCCCTGGCCCAGGTCTCCGCCTCCGTCCGGCGGGACGAGAAGGCGCCGGACACCGCGGTCGCCGCCACGGCCAAGGAGCTGTCCCAGCACGTCGCGCCGAGCGACACCGCGGCCACGGCGAGCCTCGCCCGCGCCGACTCGGGCGAGGCGGCCGGCGACCCGTCCCGCAACCAGGCGGTGTTCCTCTCCGAACAGGCGGCCTTCGCCCACAACTCCGCGTCCGGCGACGACGCCTTCGACGTCCGCCTCTTCTACCCCTCGGACGCCCCGGCGGTTCTGGACTACCCGTACCAGCTCGTCGACGAGACCGAGCTGAGCACCGACGAGAGCCGGGCCGCGACCCGTTTCGCCGCCCTCCTCGGGGAGCCGCCGGCACGGCGCGCCCTGGCGCGCGCGGGGTTCCGTCCGCCCGACCAGGCGGCGGGCGCGGACCTGGTGCGCACCGCGGGCGGCGCGGAGCCCCAGCCCTTCGGGCCCGAGGCGGGCCCCGCCGAACCGCTGGCCTCGGAGGTCCTCCAGCAGACCCTGGGCATGTGGACGATCACCGTCCAGAGCGCCCGGCTCACCACGGTGGTCGACATCTCCGGCTCGATGCAGACAGCGGTACCGGGCCGGGGCGCGCAGTCGCGCATCGATGTGACCCGCAAGGCCCTGCGGCAGGCGCTGACCCAGTTCGGCCCGGAGGACGAGATCGGGCTGTGGGAGTTCGCCACCAACCTGGACGGCGACAAGGACTACCGGGAACTGGTCCCCACCGACCCCCTGGGCCCTCCGGGACGCCCCGACACCCAGCGCGCCCGCCTCGCCACGGCCTTCGACGCCCTGACCCCGGTGCCCAACGGCTCCACGGGCCTGTACGACACCACCCTCGCGGTGTTCCGCAAGGCCCAGGACACCTACGTCACGGACAAGTTCAACGCCCTCGTCGTCCTCACCGACGGCTCCGACCAGGACCGCGTCGGCATCACCCGCAGCGCCCTGATCGCCGAACTGGCCCGCCTCCACGACCCGAACGCCCCCGTCCCGCTGATCGCCGTGGCGATCGGCCCCGAGGCGGACCTCGATGAACTCAACGAACTCGCCGACGCGACCGGCGGCGCCGGCTACCAGGTGAGCGACCCCGCCGAGATCGAGTCCGTGATCCTCCAGGCGATCATGGCGGTGGCCGAGAAGGAACGCGCGGCCCAGGGCGGCCAGTGAGCCCCGCCCGCGCGCTGTGCGTCAGGCGGGTGACCGGGCGTGCCGACCTCCTCGTACGCTCGTTTCCCGGGTATGAAGAAGATCATCACCCTCGCCGCCCTGGCCCTCGCCGGTGCCGCCGTCGCCACTCCCGCCCACGCCGACAACGACTCCAACTTCGGTGGCGGCGTCAATGCCGCGAACAACTGGAACTTCACCGCCGCCGCCGTATGCCTGCAGGAAGTCGCCGTCGTCCCCGTCCTGGGCGACTACGTCAGCGACCACGCCAACAACTGCTCCAACGGCAACGTCATCGACCACTCGGGCCGCTAGACTTCTGGATCACGAGGCGACCGCCGGTCCGCGCACCGGCGGTCGCCTCCGCCGTCCGGCGCGTCGCGGGTGCTGCCGACGGGGTTCCTCAGCGGGTCCGGTAGTGCGCGTGGATCAGGCCGCCGGCGAAGGCGCGTTCCTCGACCAGTTCGAGGTCGAGGCGCACGCCGTCGGGGAAGAACCGCTTGCCGCCGCCGACGACGCTGGTGGTGATGAAGAGGTGGTACTCGTCCACCAGGCCGGCCGCGATCGCCTGGGCCGCGAGGTTCGGGCCGTCGACGGTGAGGTCGGCCTCGGACTCGGCCTTGAGCCTCCGCACCGCGTCCGGGTCGAAGGAGCGCTCGATCCTGGTCTTCGCGCTGGACACCGACTCCAGCGTCGTGGAGTACACGACCTTCTCCGCGGCCTGCCAGTCGCGGGCGTACTGCAGGATGTGCGGTGGCTGGCCCGGCTCGGTGTGCGCGGTCTCCCAGTAGACCATCGTCTCGTACATCCGCCGCCCGTAGAGGTATGTGCCGACGGGGCGGAAGAGGTCGCCGATGAAGGTGTGCACCTCCGGGTCCTCGGCCCCGGTGCCGAGATCGCCCTCCGCCGCCTCGGCGTAGCCGTCGAGCGAGGTGATCATCGAGTAGATCAGCTTGGCCATGAGTGCCTCCGGGTGCGAGCGGCGTCGGTCCGCCGGTGGTCCTGCCAACTGTGACCTCCGCGGGACCCGGCACTCATCGATCGGCGGGCCCGTACACGGATTCGGCGCCGGCGCACCGCCGTCACCAGGACCGCCCCGGCGAGGAGTGCCGCGCCCGCCGCCCCTGCCACGGCGTAGACGGCGGCGCCGGGCGTCAGCCCGCGGCCGCCCTGCCGCCCTGCCCCGGGAACCCGACGGGCCAGGTGTGCACCGGCTCGCCCTCCCGCATCAGCTCCGTGTACCGCCGGGTGGTGGCCGCGAGCGCCGCCTCCCGTTCCAGCCCGGCCTCCAGCGCGCGGTGGAAGGTGTCCGCCTGCCAGGAGGCCCCGTTCACCCGGCGCTTGCAGCGCTGCTCGATGACCCCGAGGTAGCGGTCCCGGTCGGCCGGCTCGATGTTCCAGGCGTCCAGGCCCGCCGCCGCGAGCGGCAGCAGTTCGTCGCGTACCAGCTTGACGACCGGGACGGTGGTGACCCCGCCGCTCCGGCCCGGCCGGGGCCACAGGATCTCGGCGTCGATCCCGTGGCGGCAGGCGTTCTCGAAGTTCTCGTGCGCGGCCTCGAACGGCAGCCTGGTCCACACGGGCCGCGCCTCCTCGGCGAGGGCGCGCACCAGGCCGTAGTAGAAGGCGGCGTTGGCGATGACGTCGGTGACCGTGGGGCCGGCCGGCAGCACCCGGTTCTCCACCCGGAGGTGCGGTACGCCGTCCACGACGCCGTACACCGGCCGGTTCCAGCGGTAGACCGTGCCGTTGAGCAGGACGAGCTCCTTGAGCTGCGGCACTCCCCCGTCGTCCAGGACCCGCAGCGGGTCCTCGTCGTCGCAGATGGGCAGCAGCGCGGGGAAGTAGCGCAGGTTCTCCTCGAAGAGGTCGTGGGCCGAGTCGATCCAGCGCTCGCCGAACCAGGTCCGCGGGCGCACGCCCTGCGCCTGGAGTTCGGGCGGCCGGGTGTCGGTGGCCTGCTGGAAGAGCGGCGGCCGGGACTCGCGCCACAGCTCCCTGCCGAACAGGAAGGGGGAGTTCGCCCCGACGGCGACCTGGATCGCGGCCACCGCCTGGGCCGCGTTCCACACATCGGCGAAACGGTTGGGCGTCACCTGGAGGTGCAACTGCACGGAGGTGCAGGCCGCTTCGGGCGCGATGGAGGAGGAGGTGGCCGTCAGCCGCTCGACACCGGCGATGTCGAGGGTGAAGTCCTCCCCGCGCGCGGCCACGATCTGGTCGTTGAGCAGGGTGTAGCGGTCCACGTCGGAGAGGTTCGCGGTGACCAGGTCGTGCTGCTTCAGCGTCGGCAGGATTCCGATCATCACAATCCCGGCACCGGCCTCCCCGGCTTTCCGGTCGGCATAGGCGAGACCGGTCCGCATCTCCTCCGCGAGCTGGTCGAGCACATGCCCGTCCAACCGGTGCGGGACGATGTTCACTTCGAGATTGAACATCCCCAGCTCGGTCTGGAAATCCGGACTGGCGATACGGGAGAGCACTTCGGCATTCATCATCCGCGGCATTCCGTCCGTACCCGCGAGATTCAGCTCTATCTCCAGCCCCATGAGATTCCTGGGCCGGTCGAACCTCTTCTCCGCCAGGAGCCTGTCCAGCGCCTCCAGGCACTGCTGCACCTTGCGCCGGTACCGTTGCCGATCGGACAGGTCGAACCCGCCTGCCACGACCTTCTCCCCCATCGGGCGTCCCTCCTCGCTCGGGCGGCCACACGGCGGGGCCGCCCGTGTCACGGACGATAATGCCCAGACTCTTTGATCCGTAACGCCCCGGAGCCCGGCTCGCTCCGGATAGGCTGGAGTCAGTACCCACGGGGCACATTCATCCGGCACCTTCCCCGGGCCGAAGCCGGGGGCATTTTCCGGGGCGAGCCGGTGGTGAGAATCACCGACCGGATTCGGCCGACCGCGAGATCGGAGAATCCGCAGGCCGAGCGGGCGGCGACGGCGTGAACGCCATGAAAAGCGCGCTTCCGGAGGTCCGGTATTCGCCTTGCCGGAAATATGCGCGTCGGGTAGCGGAAACATCGCGTGAACACAGGTCGTATAAACTCCCGAACGGGCCGACAGTCGGCGCCCGGCGGTCTTCCGGCCCCGCGCGGCCCCCATGCCGACAGTGCCGTCCGCACCTCCCCGCATCACCGTGTCTCCAGAGCGAGAGGCGACCCACCATGGCCCTCCATGTCCCCGCGGCCCCCGCGCCCGCCCTGCGCAGCGTTCTCACTGCACTCGGATCGCCCACGGCCGTCCGTGAGGCCCCGACCCCCGCTCTGCGGTCCGTCCAGGGACCGCTCGGCGCCGAACTGCCGCTGCCCGTCCATGTCCTGGACCGGGTGGTGCCCAGCGGCGGGGCCCCGGTCACCCGGCTCGCCGGCTGGCGCTTCCACATCCGCAGCGGCGGCCGCGCCGTGGCGGCCGCGGACACCGTACTGACGCCCGACGGCTGGGCGTTCTCCCACTTCTTCGAAGGGCCCTATCTCGCCTCCACCGAACTCGCCCTGCGCCAGGCCGAATCCGCGGGCGCCCACGGGCAGGCGCGGCTGCTGTCCGTCCCCGAGCTGTACATGCTCACCCTCTGGCTGCACGCGGACACCGGCGCCGACGCCGGCGCGGGCACCCTGCTGCCCACCGACGTCCTCGTCCCGCTGGCGCCCGCCCCGCCGGGCATCGCCCCGAACCGGCCGCACCCGGCCGCCGATCTGCTGCCGCTGATGAACCTGCGGCTCGGCCCGCGCCCCCTGCTGGACACCCCCGCCGCCTGACCCGGCGCGCGCCGCGCACCCGCACCGCGACGCGCCCCGCACGTCCCGCGCACGCTCCCTGAGCACCCTGTACGCCCCGCGACGACACCGTCGCGGGGCGTATGCGCGTCCGAGGGGTGGCCCACACGGACTAGCCCCTTGGTGTCATGCCGAACCCCCCGAATGGACGGGCGGGTTGGGCTGAACCGCCCTGGCGGGTGATGCGTCATGAATCAGTAGGAAGAGCTGCTGTGAAATCCCTGCGGACAGACGTCCGGAGGGGAACACTGGGACCGGACCGACAGATCGGGGGGCGGCCATGAACAGCTCATCGAGCCGCAGGACACTCACCACATCGCAGCGAAAGAACCCATCCATGTGCCAGCACCAGCCAGCCTGCCCGACATCCGACTCCGCCGACCGTGAGGCGGCCCGCCTGGTGGCCCACCACCCGGAGCAGGGCTGGAGCCTGCTGTGCAACGGCGTCCTCCTCTTCGAGGACACCGGGGAACTGCTGCCGGACGGACAGATCATCGCCCCGCACCGGCCGCTCGGCGCCGGTCAGGTGGCGACCGCCGCGTAACCGTCCAGCGGGCGGTAACCGTCCAGCGGGCGGCGGAACGAAGGGCCGGTACGGAGACTCACGCCTCCGCACCGGCCCCGATGCGTTCCGGGCCCCTGCCGGGACCGGTCACCCGCCGGGCGCGGCACCCGGCCGGGCGCCGCGCGTCATCCGTCAGGCGTCGTACTCGTCCAGCGGCGGGCAGGAGCAGACCAGGTTGCGGTCGCCGAACGCGCCGTCGATCCGGCGGACCGGCGGCCAGTACTTGTCGGCGGCGCTCACCCCGGCCGGGAAGACGGCCTCGTCACGGCCGTACGCGTGCTCCCACTCCCCGCCGAGCGCGGCGGCGGTGTGCGGGGCGTTGCTCAGCGGGTTGTCGTCGGCGGGCCAGACCCCGGTGGCGACCTTCTCGATCTCGGCGCGGATCGCGATCATCGTGTCGCAGAAGCGGTCCAGCTCCGCCAGGTCCTCGCTCTCGGTGGGCTCGATCATCAGCGTGCCGGCCACCGGGAAGGACATCGTCGGCGCGTGGAAGCCGTAGTCGATCAGGCGCTTGGCGATGTCGTCGACGCTGACGCCGGTCGCCTTCGACAGCGGGCGCAGGTCGATGATGCACTCGTGCGCGACCAGCCCGCCCGGGCCCGTGTAGAGCACCGGGTAGTGCGGCTCCAGACGCTTGGCCACGTAGTTGGCGGCCAGCACGGCGACCTGGGTGGCCCGCTTCAGGCCCTCGCCGCCCATCAGGCGGACGTACGCCCAGGAGATCGGCAGGATGCCCGCGGAACCCCACGGCGCGGCCGAGATCGGCCCGACACCGGTCTCGGGGCCGGCCGTCGGCTGGAGCGGGTGGTTCGGCAGGTACGGCGCCAGGTGGGCGCGGACGCCGACCGGGCCGACGCCGGGGCCGCCGCCGCCGTGCGGGATGCAGAAGGTCTTGTGCAGGTTCAGGTGGGAGACGTCGCCGCCGAACCGGCCCGGCTTGGCGAGGCCGACCAGCGCGTTGAGGTTGGCGCCGTCCACGTAGACCTGGCCGCCGGCGTCGTGCACCTGGGCGCAGATGTCGGCGACGTGCTCCTCGAACACGCCGTGCGTGGACGGGTAGGTGATCATCAGCACGGACAGCTCGTCGCGGTACTGCCCGATCTTGGCCCGCAGGTCCTCGACGTCGATCTCGCCGTCGTCGGAGGTCTTGACGACCACGACCTTCATCCCGGCCATCACGGCGCTGGCCGCGTTGGTGCCGTGCGCGGAGGACGGGATCAGACAGACCGTGCGCTGCTCGTCGCCGTTGGCCCGGTGGTAGGCGCGGACCGCGAGCAGACCGGCCAGCTCGCCCTGGGAGCCGGCGTTCGGCTGGATGGAGACCTTGTCGTAGCCGGTGACCTCGGCGAGACGCTCCTCCAGCTCGGTGATGAGGGTGAGGTAGCCGCCCGCCTGCTCGACCGGGGCGAAGGGGTGCATCTGGCCGAACTCGGGCCAGGTGACCGGCTCCATCTCGGTGGTCGCGTTCAGCTTCATGGTGCAGGAGCCGAGCGGGATCATGCCCCGGTCCAGCGCGTAGTCCCGGTCGGCGAGGCGGCGCAGGTAGCGCAGCATCGCGGTCTCGGAGCGGTACTGGTGGAAGACCGGGTGCGTCAGGTACTCGTCGGTGCGCCGCAGGGACGCGGGCAGCGCGTCCGTTCCGGCGGCGTCCAGTGCCTCCGCGTCGGCCTCGACGCCGAAGGCGGCCCACACGGCGGCGAGCTGCGCCCGGCCGGTGGTCTCGTCGCAGGCGGCGGAGACCTGGTCGGCGTCGACCCGGCGCAGGTTGACGCCGTTCTCGCGGGCGGCGGCGACCACGTCGTCGGCCCGGCCCGGCACCCGCAGGGTGATCGTGTCGAAGAAGCTGTCGTGGACGACCTCGACACCGCCCGCCCGCAGGCCGTCCGCGAGGAGGGTCGCGTAGCGGTGGGTGCGCTCGGCGACGGCCCGCAGGCCCTCCGGGCCGTGGTAGACCGCGTACATGCCGGCCATCACGGCGAGCAGGACCTGCGCGGTGCAGATGTTGCTGGTGGCCTTCTCGCGGCGGATGTGCTGCTCACGGGTCTGGAGCGCGAGGCGGTACGCCTTGTTGCCGTCCGCGTCCACGGAGACGCCGACCAGGCGGCCGGGCAGGGAGCGGGCGTAGGTGTCGCGCACCGCCATGTAGCCGGCGTGCGGGCCGCCGAAGCCCATGGGGACGCCGAAGCGCTGGGTGGTGCCGACGGCGATGTCCGCGCCCAGCTCGCCGGGCGAGGTGAGCAGGGTGAGCGCCAGCAGGTCGGCGCCGACGGTGACGATCGCGCCCAGCTCGTGGGCCCGGTCGACGAGCGGCTTGAGGTCCCGCACCGCGCCGGAGGCGCCCGGGTACTGGAGGAGCACGCCGAAGACACCGCGCTCGGCGATCTCGGCGGGGATGCCCTCGGACAGGTCGGCGACGACGACCTCGACCCCGGTGGGCTCGGCGCGCGTCTCGATCACCGCGATCGTCTGCGGCAGGGTGTCGGCGTCGACGAGGAAGACGCCCTTCTTGACCTTGCCCACGCGCCGGGCGAGCGCCATGGCCTCGGCGGCGGCGGTGCCCTCGTCCAGCAGGGAGGCGCCGGAGGTCGGCAGCCCGGTGAGGTCGGCGACCACGGTCTGGAAGTTGAGCAGCGCCTCCAGCCGGCCCTGCGAGATCTCCGGCTGGTACGGCGTGTACGCGGTGTACCAGGCGGGGTTCTCCATGACGTTCCGCAGGATGACCGGCGGGGTGAAGGTGCCGTAGTAGCCGAGGCCGATCATGGGCGCGAGGACGCGGTTGCGCTCGGCGAGGTCGCGCAGCTCGGCGAGGACCTCGGCCTCGGTGCGCGCCTCGGGCAGGTTCAGCGCCTCGGCGCTCTTGATCACGTCCGGGACCGCGGCGCCGGTCAGCTCGTCGAGGGAGCCGAAGCCCACCTGCGCCAGCATCTTGGCCTGCGCGGCGGCGTCGGGCCCGATGTGGCGCCGCTCGAACGGGGTACCGCGCTCGAGCTCCGACAGCGGGATGCGGTTGACGGTCATGTGGGAGGCCTCCTGGTCCGTAACGACCTGCGAGGGGCATCACGACGCGGATGCCCGGACGGCCTCCCCCTCTGTCATCTCGACCTGAGAGCTTCACCGGGGCACGCGGAACGTGCTCCGGCTTTCACCGTCGGTGAGAGCGGATGCCGTCCGACGCCCGCTCTGCTTTCCAGAGTGACCTCGTCCGCGCGGTACAGGGGCCTGAGAGATTCCGGGGAGGATTTGCTCCTTCGGCGCCGCCGGCGGGGTTTCACCGGTGGACTCTCCCGCGCGGGGTCAACAGCCGCTGCCAGGGTACCAGCGCCGCCCGCGGGTCCCCCGAGTGGCCGACACCCGGGATGTGGCCTTTCGTAGTGACAGGAGAGCAGCTGCGACCACTGGAGGGACCGTGCAGACCGACATCGATCCGCGCAGCCTGATCGGCCGCAAGGCGTTCGACCGCGACGGCAACAAGATCGGCACCGTCGACGAGGTGTACCTGGACGACGCCACCGGCGTCCCTGAGTGGGCCGCCGTCCGTACGGGCCTCTTCAGCAGGGACGCGTTCGTCCCCCTGGAACCGAGCGAGATCGTGGACAACGCGCTCCATGTCCCCTTCGAGCGCTCCCTGATCAAGGACGCCCCGGACTTCGGGGTGGGGCGGCATCTCTCCCCCGAGCAGGAGCTCCAGCTCTACCACCACTACGGTCTGGATCTGGCCGCCCCGCCGCCCGCGCCCGCCTCGGGTGACAGGTCGTTCGGCCGGGTCGCCGGCCAGGAGGACTGACCCGCCGCGGCGGACCGCTCCGGCCCGTCCGCGCCCACCAGCGGCAGCGGTTCGGACGGGCTCAGATCCTCGTCGTCCACCCGGAAGGTGCGCACCCTGCCGGGCGGCGAGCCGGGCTGTTCGAAGCGGACGGTGACCCGGCCCACGCCGCTCCCCTGCACCCAGCCGGGCCCGTACACGGCGTGCCGGACGTCCTGCCCGGCCGACCAGCGGCGTGCGGGGTGCGGTTCCGCGGCGGCCTCCGCCCGGGGCCCCGGCTCCTCGGCGTCCGCCGCGGCCGCCTCCGCCTCTCCCGCCGGCTCCGGTGCGGCGGGATCGCCGGCCGCGGCGGCGGTGGCCGCCTGGGCGAACAGGTCCTCCTGGGTGTAGTCGGCGAGACCCGAGACCCCGACGCCGAGCAGCCGCACCCCGCCCGTGGTGTCCACCGACTCCAGCAGCCGCCCGGCCGCCTCCCGTACCACGGCGGGGTCGTCGGTCGGGCCGCGCAGGGTCTCTGAGCGGGTCAGGGTGGAGAAGTCGTAGCGGCGGACCTTGAGCACGATGGTGCGCCCGGAGTGGCCGCCCGCCCGCAGCCGCCGGACGCACCGCTCGGCGAGCCGGTCGACCTCCGTGCGCACCCGCACCCGGTCGTGGAGATCGGTGTCGAAGGTGTCCTCCACGGAGACCGACTTGGCGTCCCGTTCGGCGACCACGGGACGGTCGTCGTGCCCGAGGGCCATCCGGTACAGCGCGGTCCCGTGCGCCCGGCCGAGCAGCCGCACGAGCTCGTCCTCACCGGCCTCGGCGAGGTGCGCCACGGTCGTCATCCCGGCCCGCCGCAGATGCTCCCCGGTGGCCGGGCCGACCCCGGGCAGCACCCGGACGCTCATCGGCGCGAGGCGGTCCCGTTCGGTACCGGGCTCCATCAACACCAGCCCGTCGGGCTTGGCCTGCTCGGAGGCGATCTTGGCGAGCATCTTGGACCCGGCCAGCCCGACCGAGCCGGTCAGTCCGGTGGCCGTGCGGATGTCCTCGCGCAGCCGGACGCCCGCCGCGCGTGCGGCGGCCGAGGTGGCGGGCGTGCCCCCGGCCTCCAGGTCGACGAAGGCCTCGTCGAGGCTGAGCGGCTCGACCAGCGGCGACAGCCGCCCGAGGAGTTCCATCACCCGGTCGCTGACCGCGCGGTACAGGGTGAAGCGGGGGACGAGGTAGGCCGCGTTCGGCGCGAGGCGCCGGGCCTGGGCCATCGGCATCGCCGAGTGCACCCCGAAGCGCCGCGCCTCGTACGACGCGGTGGCGACCACACCCCGCGGGCCGAGGCCCCCGACGACCACGGCCTTGCCGCGCAACGAGGGCTTCGCCGCCTGCTCGGCTGCGGCGTAGAAGGCATCCATGTCCAGATGCAGGATCGTCGGCGCGGACCTCACACCACCGATGCTGCACCACACCACTGACAACGGCGCCGCACGCCGCCCCGGCGCGCTCCACGCGGAACGCGCCGGGGGCGGCGGGGCGGTGTCAGACGGCGCGGTCGCGCCGGCGCCGGGCCAGTTCGTCCGAGGGGTTGTTCCCGACCAGGGTCTCGCCGGTGTCCACGCGCTCGCCGTGGAGCTGCGAGAGGGCCGTCTCCACGTCCTGCCAGACGACGCCCACGGCGATCCCGAAGACCCCCTGGCCGCCCTGGAGGAGGCCCACGACCTCGTCGGGCGAGGAGCACTCGTAGACCGTGGCGCCGTCGCTCATCAGCGTCATGCGCTCCAGGTCCCGGAAGCCGCGCTGCTGAAGATGCTGCACCGCCGCGCGGATGTTCTGGAGGGCGACGCCCGTGTCCAGGAACCGCTTGACGATCTTCAGGACGACGACGTCCCGGAAGCTGTAGAGCCGCTGTGTGCCCGAGCCGTAGGCGGCCCGCACGCTGGGCTCGACCAGCCCCGTGCGCGCCCAGTAGTCGAGCTGCCGGTAGGTGATGCCCGCCGCCGCGCACGCGGTCGGACCCCGGTAACCGATGGTGTCCGTCGACGTGGCGGCCGTGCCGCTGTGCAGCGGATACGGCCCGCCTTCCACCGGACTGATCCCGGGGCCGCCCCCAGCCGTACTGTCGCCGCTGCTTCTCACGCCGACCTCCGTCCTTGACCTGCCACCTCGAAGGTAGGGAGTCACCAGGGGCGCGTCAACGATCGCCACACTCGGCACGCCGAGTGATAATCACCCTGAGGGTGGTTTCTCGTGCCCTGTTGCCGGGTAAAGCTAACCGAATGCGCTGAACACGACACGCGATCATCACTGCCTGTCGACGTTACCCACCGTTACCCGCCGTCACCGTCACGGTTGGTGATCACATCCCGCCGGAGGGGCCCGCCGACGCACCGGTAGGACCGGTGCGGGAGACGGTCACTGGTTGCTGCTGCCGAAGTCCTCGGGGGAGATCTGGTCGAGGAACTCGCGGAACTTCTCCACCTCGTCCTCCTGCTCGTCGGGGATCGCGATCCCCGCGTCGTCCAGCACACCGTCACTGCCGTAGATCGGCGTCCCGGTGCGCAGGGCCAGAGCTATGGCGTCCGACGGGCGGGCACTGACCTCGACCCCGCTCGCGAAGACCAGCTCGGCGTAAAAGACACCCTCGCGCAGGTCCGTAATGCGGACCTCGGTGAGCTCCTGGCCCACGGCCTCCAGGACGTCCTTGAAGAGGTCGTGCGTCAGCGGCCTGGCAGGGGCCATGCCCTGCTGGGCGAAGGCGATCGCGGTCGCCTCACCGGGACCGATCCAGATGGGGAGGTACCGGTCGCCTCCCACTTCGCGCAGGAGAACGATCGGCTGGTTCGAGGGCATTTCGACCCGGACACCCACAACGTCGAGCTCGTTCACACAGCAACCCTAGGACGTGCGCGAGGTGTTTGGGTAGTCGGGCCGGGCCCGGTCAGGTCGAACGGGTCCCCAGAGCGCTTCTCACCAGGGCCGCGTGCAGCCGCACGGACAGCGCCGCCAGCTCCTTGGTGGTGGCCTCGGCATGGGCCCGGGTCTGCGGATTGCGGTGCCGGCGCAGGGGGGCGACGACCTGTTCCACCAGGCCCGCGTCCCGTTCGGCGGAGGCCCGCATGGCGCGCAGATGCCGCGGCTCCAGCCCGAACCGCCCGAGATCCGCGACCAGCCGGGCGACGGTGATCGCCTCGGTGTCGTAGGAACCCTGCTCATCGGGCGTGACCAGGCCGTACGCCTCCCACTCGGCCAGCTCGCCCTCGGTGATCTCGGCGGCCGCCAGCAGCTCGGCACGGCCCAGCCTGCGGACCGTGGGCTCCTCCGCCCCCGGCTCCCAGCCGCCCTCGGTGCCGTCGCCCGGGGAGCCCTGCGCGGGAAGCTGGACCTGCTCGCCCCGCTCCAGGGCGTCGAGCTGCTCCCGGATGACCCGCAGGGGAAGGTAGTGGTCCCGCTGCATCCGCAGCACGAGCGCCAGGCGCTCCACGTCCTGCGGACTGAACTTCCGGTACCCGGACGGCGACCGGCTGGGCTCGACGAGCCCCTCGGCCTCCAGGAACCGGATCTTGGAGATGGTCACCTCCGGGAACTCGTCCCGCAGGCGTGTCAGCACCGCTCCGATGCTCATCGGCCGGTCGCCCGGTCCGGCGGTGCCGTGACCGGCACCGCCCGTCGGTGTGCGCAACATGGAACCTTCCCCTGGGGTCCCCCCGGGCATCGCCCGGGGGCGGGTCAGACGCCCCGCTGGCTCGCGTAGAACACCAGCCGGTACTTGCCGATCTGGACCTCGTCGCCGTTCGCGAGGACCACCGAGTCGATCCGCTCACGGTTGACGTAGGTGCCGTTGAGGCTGCCGACGTCGGAGACGGTGAAGCTGCCGTCCTGGCCGCGCCGGAACTCCACATGGCGGCGGGAGACGGTCACGTCGTCCAGGAAGATGTCGCTCTGCGGATGGCGCCCGGCCGTGGTCAGCTCGCCGTCGAGGAGGAAGCGGCTGCCCGAGTTGGGGCCGCGGCGCACCACGAGGAGAGCGGAGCCGAGCGGCAGCGCGTCCACCGCGGCCTGGGCCTCCGGGGACAGCGAGGGAAGGGCGGTCTGGCCCGTCACCTCGGAGTCGTACGCCTCGATGCCGGAGATGGAGATCGTCGAGGTGGTCTCCGAGGCGCGCTCGGCGGGAGCACCGCCGCGCAGCGGCGCACCGCAGTTGGAGCAGAACCGGCCGGCCTCGGTGTTCCGGTGGCCGCACCTCGTACAAACCGGCAAGCCCGCCATGGACGGATCCTCCTGCCGCGGCTGGCCCGCGTGCGGGTTGGTCGCATACGGGTCCTGGGCAAACCCTCCACCCGTACTTGATGGTTCCCCGAAACCTATGCGGCCGGCACCGGCAGGGTCAACAGCCGACGCGCCCGGTCCGCCCGAATTGTCGCCACCGGCGACCTCGTCGCGGAACAGCGGGCGCTCGCCGCCCTGCTCCTCGTTCTGACCGTGACGCGGAGCGCGGTGGCGGGCGTTGCCCTCCTCGCGCGCGCTCTTGCCGAACAACTTCCCAAACAACTTCACGGGCGTTTCCCCTTGACCGAAATAGACCCGCCCGTGGGGCAGGACGACCCATCCACGAACACACCTGCCGACCCGGACACCCTCACAACGTCCGTGACCACCTGACAGTTTCCACCACGCACCGCCAATCCCGTGCGCCGCCCCCCTGCACTCTCCTGCCCTGGCCCGGCAGCCCCCATGTCCCCCCGCTTCACCTCGATGACGACCGAGCGTAGTCAGGCCGCTCCGCCGGTCGCAAGGCGTCGACAATGATCTTCTCCGAACGAGCCACAGTAGCCGTGGCCTGCTCCTTCTCCAACGTCTGCACGACACCGCCCGGGATGTTCAGCGCCGGCTCCAGGTCCTGCGGCTTCCCGATGACCTTGAACGTGTACGGCGCGGAGATCCGCTTGCCGTCCACCTCCACCTCGCCCGCGCTGCCCGAGAAGTACGTGTCGGCCACCACCCGGATCTCGTTCACCTGGATCGCCTCGGCGCCCGCCGCCCGCAGCTCCTGGATGGTGTCCAGCAGCATGTCCGGCTCGACCGCCGCCGCGGACCCGGCGATGGTGAGCGTGATCCCCGGCCCCTGGGCCGCGACCGTGCCCGCCAGGATGCCGAGCTGCTGCTCCTTCTGGAGCGTCTGCTTGCGCGCCTCCTCGGCCTGGTCCGAGCTGTTCTCCAGCTCGGTGCGCTGCTCCTCCAGACGCTGCTTCTCGTCCTGGAGGCGCTGGGTGCGGTTGTCCAGCTCGTCCAGGATGCGCACCAGGTCCTCCTGCCGGGCGCCGCGCAGCGCGCTCTCCTCGCTGTTGGAGCGCACCTGGATCGCCAGGCCGAGCCCCAGCACGAACAGCAGCAGCGCCACGATGAGTTGGGCCCGGGTCACCCTCGGCGGCCACAGGGCCGCGCCCAGGCGCTGCCGGCCGCTGGGACCGTCCGGCTTCTCCTCCGGCGCGCCGGTGCCGGGCTCGTCCTCGGGCGGGGGCGCCATCGGCGGCAGCGGCTCGCGCTTCGGCTGGGCGGCACCGCCCTGCGGCACGTCCTCGTTCTCGTTGGCCATGTGCGTCACGCCCGGAAGACATGGCGGCGGATGGCCGCCGCGTTGGAGAAGATCCTGATGCCCAGGACGACGACCACACCCGTCGACAGCTGGGCGCCGACGCCGAGTTTGTCGCCGAGGAAGACGATCAGCGCGGCCACGACCACGTTCGAGAGGAACGACACCACGAAGACCTTGTCCACGAAGATCCCGTCCAGCATGGCGCGCAGCCCGCCGAACACCGCGTCCAGGGCGGCCACGACCGCGATCGGCAGGTAGGGCTCGACCACGGCCGGCACCTCCGGCCGGACCAGCAGGCCGACCACGACTCCCACGACGAGGCCCAGTACGGCGATCACGATGCGTCCTTCTCTGTGTCGGCCGCCCCCGGCCCGTCGCCGTCCCCGGCGTCGGCGGTCCTCGGCTCTGCTGTACGTACGATCAGGCTCGGCGCGGCCGGCAGCCGTACCGTCTCCTCCTCCGAGAGACGGGTGCGGATGCCGTAGTCCTCCCGGAGCACGTCCAGGTACTGGCCGTCGACGCTGTCCCGGAAGGAGCTCGCGAGGTCCTTGGCGTCCCCCACCGCGAGCACGGTGTACGGGGGGACCAGCGGCCGGTTGTCGACCAGTATGGCGTCGCCCGCCGCACGGATGGCCGACAGGGAGGTCAGCCGCTGCCCGTTGATGGCGATCGCCTCCGCGCCCGACTCCCACAGCCCGTTCACGACCCGCTGCATATCGCGGTCGCGCACCCGCCCGGTGTCGGAGAAGCCGCTGCTCTCGCGGGGCCCGTCACCGCTCTGGTCGGTGCCCTTGGCGTCGTCGACGACGAGCTTGACACCCGGGCCCTCGACCGGGGTGGCGCCGGCCAGCAGGCCGACTACCTCCGTCCGCTCCCCGCCCTCGTCGCTGAGCGCCTTGCGCTGGCGTTCCTGCACATCGTCGCGGAGGGACTCGACATCGCGCTGGAGGGCGTCGACCGCACCGGTCTGCGCCTGGACGCGGTCGATCAGGTCCTCGCGTTCCTTGGCGAGCACCGGCGCCGAGATCCGCGCCTCGGCCGCCCCGACGGTGACGACCACGGCCGCCAGCACCAGGCCCGCGGCGAGGCCGAGCTTGGCCCGCAGGGTCCGCGGCAGTCCGCCGTTCTCGGCTCTGCGCGCGGCGGCCTCGGCGTATCCGTCGTCGAGGCTGTGCTCCATGACGTTGGTCAGCAGCGACATGGACGCGTCGGGGCGCGCAGACGGAGAACCGGTGCTCCGAACGGGGGGCGGCTGCGACATGCCGCACATCGTCGCATGTCGCAGCCGCTACCACCGAATGGCCCCACCGTTTCCGCCCCGGCCCGCGAGCGCGGGCCGGGGGGACGGCGGGCCGCTCCGTCAGTTCCCGGCGCTGTCCACCACCGCGGCCCACTCGTCGAGCAGGGCCTGCGCGGAGGCGTCGTCGGGGCCCTCGGCCCACAGATGGGTGACGGCCTCGGCGGGGTCGGGCAGAACCATCACCCAGCGCCCGTCGGCCTCCACCACCCGCACACCGTCCGTGGTGTCGACGTGCCGGTCCCCGGCGGCCTCCACGACCCGCCGCATCACCAGGCCCTTGACGGCCCACGGCGTGGCCAGGTCCCGCTTGAGGACATGGGCGCGCGGGATACGGGCGTCGATCTGGCTCAGCGTGAGCTGGGTCCGCGCCACGAGCCCGACGAGCCGGACGAAGGCCGCGGCGCCGTCGAAGACCGAGCTGAACTCGGGGACGATGAACCCGCCGCGCCCGTCGCCGCCGAAGATGGTGGTGTCCTCGCGGCCGACCCTGGTCAGGTCGTCGGGCGAGGTCGTCGTCCACTCCACCTGGGTGCCGTGGTAGGCGGCCACCTGCTCGGCGATCCGCGTGGTGGTCACCGGCAGGGCGACCCGGCCGCTGCGCCGCTCGGCCGCGACGAGGTCCAGCAGCACCAGCAGGGCCCGGTCGTCCTCCACGATCCGGCCGCGCTCGTCCACCAGGGACAGGCGCTCGCCGACCGGGTCGAAACGCACACCGAACGCTGCCCGCGCCGAGGCCACGATCTCTCCGAGCCGCACCAGCCCGGAACGCCGCCCGTCCGCCGTCTCCGTGGGACGGGACTCGTCGAGGCCCGGGTTGATGGTCAGGGCGTCCACGCCGAGCCGGCCGAGCAGGCTCGGCAGAACGAGGCCCGCACTGCCGTTGGACGCGTCGATGACGACCTTCAGTCCGGACTCGGCGATACCGGTGATGTCCACGTTCCGCAGCAGGGAGCCGGTGTACGAGTCGAAGACGCTGGACGGAAAGTGCAGGTCACCGATCTCGCCGGGGAACGCGCGCCGGTACTCCTGCCGCGCGTACACCCGGTCCAGCTTGCGCTGCCCGCCGGCGGAGAGGTCGGCGCCGCGTTCGTCGAAGAACATGATGTCCACGGAGTCCGGGACACCCGGCGAGGTGCGGATCATGATGCCGCCCGCGCTGCCCCGCGCGGTCTGCTGCCGTGCCACGGGCAGCGGCACGTTCTCCAGGTCGCGTACGTCGATCGCGCTCGCCTGCAGCGCAGAGATCACCGCTCGCTTCAGCGCCCGCGCACCACGGGAGTGGTCGCGCGCGGTGGTGACGGTGGCCCCCTTCTTGAGGGTGGTCGCATAGGCGCCGGCCAGTCTGACGACCACTTCGGGCGTGATCTCGACGTTGAGGATGCCGGTGACGCCCCGCGCCCCGAAGAGATGCGCCTGCCCGCGCGACTCCCAGATGACCGAGGTATTGACGAAGGCGCCGGCCTCGATCGTCTTGAACGGGTAGACCCGGACATTGCCCTGGACGATCGACTCCTCGCCGATCAGGCACTCGTCACCGATGACCGCCCCGTCCTCGATCCGGGCCGCCCGCATGATGTCGGTGTTCTTCCCGATGACGCAGCCGCGCAGATTGCTCTGCTGCCCGACGTACACATTGTCGTGCACCACGGCCCGATGAAGGAACGCACCCGATTTCACGACCACGTTGGACCCGATCACGGTGTGCTCGCGGATCTCCGCGCCGGGTTCGACCTTGGCGTAGTCACCGATGTACGCCGGTCCGCGCAGCACGGCGTCGGGGTGCACGTCGGCGCCCTCGGCGACCCAGACGCCCGGGGAGATCTCGAAGCCGTCGATGTCGACGTCGACCTTCCGCTCCAGGACGTCCGCCTGCGCCTTCACATAGCTCTCGTGCGTACCGACGTCCTCCCAGTAGCCCTCGGCGACATAGCCGAAGATCGGCTTGCCCTCCTTCATGAGCTGCGGGAACACATCGCCGGACCAGTCCACGGGAACGTCGGGCTCGACGTAGTCGAAGACTTCCGGCTCCATCACATAGATGCCGGTGTTCACGGTGTCCGAGAAGACCTGCCCCCAGGTCGGCTTCTCCAGGAACCGCTCGACCTTGCCCTCCTCGTCGACAATCGTGATGCCGAATTCCAAGGGGTTGGGCACACGTGTCAGGCATACCGTGACCAGAGCGCCCTTCTCCTTGTGAAAGGCGATGAGGTCGGTCAGGTCGAAGTCCGTGAGAGCATCTCCGGAAATGACGAGAAAGGCGTCGTCCTTCAGCGCCTCCTCGGCATTCTTCACACTCCCCGCGGTGCCGAGTGGCTTCTCCTCATTGGCATAGGTGAGCTCCATTCCGAGCTCTTCGCCGTCACCGAAGTAGTTCCTGACGAGTGAGGCGAGAAACTGCACGGTGACCACGGTCTCGGTGAGCCCGTGCCGCTTGAGCAGCCGCAGCACATGCTCCATGATCGGCCGGTTGGCGACCGGCAGGAGAGGCTTGGGCATGCTCGAGGTCATGGGGCGAAGCCGGGTGCCTTCGCCACCAGCCATCACGACGGCCTTCATGTCGGAAGCGTCCTCCTTGGAGAGATGACGGTTGAGCCGACTTCACCCCTCCGGAGAGACCCTGTGGTGGCATCCGCGGCCGGCGACTCTGCACGGCCACGCGTCGACGGGGGTCAATCGGCCACTGCGTCCGCCTTGACGAGGCGGCGGACCTGGACCACATAGAGGATCCCTGCCCACCAATACAGAGTTGTACCCCATCCGGCGAACGCCCATCCGAAAATCGCCGCCAGTGACGCAAGCCAGCCCGTTCCGTCACTCAGGAGCAGCAAGGGGAAGGCATACATGAGGTTGAAGGTCGCGGCCTTCCCCAGGAAGTTGACCTGCGGGGGCGGATAACCGTGCCGGCGGAGGATCCCGACCATCACCAGGAGCATCAGTTCCCGGGCGAGAAGAGCGGCCGTCAGCCAGAGCGGAAGAATCTCGCGCCAGGTGAGACCGACGAGAGTCGACAGGATGTACAGCCGGTCCGCGGCGGGGTCGAGGATACGCCCGAGACTGCTGATCTGGTTCCAGCGACGCGCGAGCTTTCCGTCGAGGTAGTCGCTGACGCCGCTGAGCATCAGCACGAGCAGCGCCCAGCCGTCGGCCTTCGGCCCGCCGAACTCGGGCAGGAGGATGAGCCACAGGAACAGCGGCACGCCGAGAAGACGCGCCATGCTGAGAATGTTGGGGATGGTGAGCACCCGGTCCGTCTGAACGCGGGTCTCCTGGACCTCCACCCGAGGGCCTCCTGTGCGGAACTGTGTCGACGATGCTCCCCGACCTTACCCGCCGCCGGCCGGGGTCCTGGCACGGGGGTCCTGGGGTGGGGAAGGAGTCCCGGGCTCGGAAATGCAGAAAGGCCCCGGAACTGTGTTCCGGGGCCTTCTGACAAAAATTGTTCGGCGGTGTCCTACTCTCCCACAGGGTCCCCCCTGCAGT
>NZ_JBEXXN010000078.1:0-26292 GCF_040630445.1 Streptomyces sp. NPDC005805 | reverse complement strand
GGGGCGGCCCGGGGGGGGGGGGGGGGGGGTGTTTTCGGGGCCGGCCCCCCCCCCCCCCGCCCGGGTCTCTCACTTGCCGCCGACCGACTCCCGGGCGGCGCGCAGGGACTCCTTGAGGGAGCCCATGGTCGCGAGGACGGCGGTGGGCTCGTAGCCGCAGTGCGCCATGCAGTTGGCGCAGCGCGCGTCCTTGCCGCGGCCGTAGGCGTCCCAGTCGGTCTCCTCGATCAGCTCCCGGTACGTCGGCACATAGCCGTCGCTCATCAGGTAGCAGGGGCGCTGCCAGCCGAAGAGGGAGTAGTTGGGGATCGCCCAGGCGGTGCACGGGAAGTCGGCCTTGCCCTCCAGGAAGTCCAGGAAGAGCGGGGAGTGGTTGAGCCGCCAGCGGCGGCGGTTGCCGCCCGCGAACGCCTTCCGGAACAGCTCGCGGGTCTGCTCGACGCCGAGGAAGTGCTCCTGGTCGGGGGCCTTCTCGTAGGCGTAGGCGGGCGAGATCATCATCTCGTCCACCTGGAGGTCGTCGTTGAGGTAGTTGAGCACCTCCACGATGGTCTGCGGGGTGTCCGTGTTGAAGAAGGTCGAGTTGGTGGTGACGCGGAAGCCGCGGCGCTTGGCCTCCTTGATGGCCTCCACCGCCTCGTCGAACACGCCCTCCTTGGCCACCGACTCGTCGTGGCGCTCGCGCAGGCCGTCGATGTGCACGGCGAAGGCGAAGTACGGGGAGGGGGTGAAGTTCTCGATCTTCTTCCGGAGCAGCATGGCGTTGGTGCAGAGGAAGACGTACTTCTTCTTCGCCACCAACTGCCGCACGATCTCGTGGA
This sequence comes from Streptomyces sp. NPDC005805, assembly GCF_040630445.1. Classification (NCBI taxonomy): domain Bacteria; kingdom Bacillati; phylum Actinomycetota; class Actinomycetes; order Kitasatosporales; family Streptomycetaceae; genus Streptomyces; species Streptomyces sp. NPDC005805. The sequence continues at coordinate 25,471 of NZ_JBEXXN010000078.1, read as the reverse complement.
TCTGAGGGTGCATCAGAGGCTCGCCGCCGGCGATGGAGACCATGGGCGCGCCCGACTCCAGCACCGCGCCGACCGCCTGGGCCACCGGCATCCGCTGCTTGAGCACCCCGGCGGGGTGCTGGATCTTGCCGCATCCCTCGCATTTGAGGTTGCAGGCGAAGAGCGGCTCCAACTCGACGATCAGCGGGAACTTCTCACGCCTGCGGAGCTTCTGTTCGAAGAGATACGTCCCGACCCTGATGGTCTGGCGGAGCGGCATGGCCATCTGGCTCACCTCCTGGGGAGCAGCAAAGAACGGCGCCATTCGTAAAATGCGGGCATAAGTGCACGAAGTACACGGAACGCTGATATTCCACCGCGAAGTGTGCTGATTCTGACCAGTTCGTGCTCCGGTGCGTCCACGACCACCCGGACGGCGGCAACCGCCCGGGGCCCCGCGCTCAGGGCGGTTGCCAGCGTGGTCGCGGACTCCATGTCGACGGCGATGGCCCCGGTGGCCTCCAGCCGGGCGCGCTCGGGGCCGCGGACCACGTGGTCGGCCCCGAGGAGGACTCCGCCGTGCACGGTGCGGCCGGGCAGCGCGGCGGCCACGGCGGCGCGCAGTAGTCCGGCGTTGGCGCAGGTCACGGCCGTGCCGTCCGTGAGGGTCTCGTCCGCGACCACCACGTCTCCGGGGTGCATCCCGGGCACCAGCCCCGCGCAGAAGCCCGAGGCGATGACGGCGGCCTCCCGCAGCTCCGGGGTGGAACAGGCGGCGAGGACGGCGCGTGCGGCGCTCTCCGGCCCCATGCCGGTGCGCAGCACGGTCGCCCGGGGCGCCTCCGGGGCCCCGCGGCCCCGGTTGCCGGGGGCGGCCCGCAGGGCGAAGCGCTCGATGCCGAGCGCGCAGGCGACCAGCAGCGGCACGGCCGCCCCGGCGCTCCCGGCACCGTCGGCCCCGCGCGCGGTCCCGGCCGCGCGGTCCCCGGCCCCGCCGGGGCCCTCGGGGGCTTCGGCGGGGCCGGGAAGCGGCGCGGAGACCATCAGGTCGCCCTGCGCGCGCCGGCGGGTCCGGCGACCGGTTCGCCGTGCACGAAACGGCCGAGGGCGGTCAGCGGGAACACCTGCCGGTACAGGTGGTAGTTGATGGAGAAGTCCCAGGGGAAACCGGTGCCGGTGAAGTACGGCTCGTCCCAGGAGCCGTCCGGGCGCTGCGTCGCGGTGAGCCAGGCGACGCCCCGGGCGACGGCCTCGCCGTCCTCCTCCCCCGCCGCGAGGAGCGCGAGGAGGGCCCAGGCGGTCTGGGAGGCGGTGGACGCGCCGCGTCCGGCCCAGCCCCGGTCCCGGTAGGAGCGCAGGTCCTCGCCCCAGCCGCCGTCCTCGTTCTGCACCGACTCCAGCCAGGTGACGGCACGCCGCACGGCGGGGTGCGAGCCGGGCAGCCCGGCGGCGACCAGTGCGGGGACCACCGACCCGGTCCCGTAGACGTAGTTGACGCCCCAGCGTCCGAACCAGGCGCCGCACGGCTCCTGGTGGGCGAGCAGCCACTCGATGCCGCGCCGGGCCCGGGGGTGCGCGGCCTGCCCCTCGTAGGCCAGCATCTCGACCACATGGGCGGTGACGTCGGCGGAGGGCGGGTCGATCACCTCGCCGAAGTCGCAGAACGGCAGCCGGTTGGGGAAGGGGCTGGTGTTGTCGGCGTCGAAGGCGCCCCAGGCTCCGTCGCGGGACTGCATGCCCAGCGTCCAGCGCACCCCGCGTTCCACCGCGGTCTCCAGCCGCACCGGGTCGGGGTGGCGCACCCGCCGCAGGGCGAGGACCACCTCGGCGGTGTCGTCGATGTCCGGGTAGTTGTCGTTGTGGAACTCGAACGCCCAGCCCCCGGGCCCGAGTTCGGGGCGGCGGACGGACCAGTCGCCGGGGCGGACGATCTGCTCGCTGAGCATCCAGTCGGCGGCCCGCACCAGCGCGGGGTGGTCGGCGGGGAGGCCCGCGTCGGCGAGGGCGACGGTGGCGAGGCAGGTGTCCCAGACCGGGGACTGGCACGCCTCGATCATCCGGACCGGGCGGCCGTCCTGCTCGGACCAGACGGCGAAGCGGTCCAGGGACTCCAGCCCGGCCCGCAGCACCGGGTGGTCCAGGTCGTAGCCGAGCAAATGGAGGGCGATGACGGAGTACACGGCGGGCGGCTGGATGCCGCCCCAGCAGCCGTCGTTCTCCTGGCGTTCGACGATCCAGCGGGCGGCGCTGTTCATGGCGGCCCGGCGCAGCCGCTTCGGCGCGAGCCGGTGGTACAGGTGCAGGGCCTTGTCGGCGCGCTGGAAGAAGCCGTCCCAGCTGGTGGCGGGCGCGAGCCGGCGCGGCGGGGCGGGGCGGTCCGGGTCGGTGTGCAGTTCGTCCAGCGGGAAGGGGGCCGGGCGGACGGGGCGCTTCGCGGAGACGATGGACAGGGGCACGATCGTCTGGCGGGCCCAGCAGCCGAAGTCGTAGATGTTCAGCGGGACCCAGGAGGGCAGGAACATCACCTCGGGCGGGACCTCGGGCAGGTCCTCCCACTTCCACCAGCCGAACAGGGCGAGCCAGATCCGGGTGAAGACCCGGGTCGCGGCGATCCCGCCCTGGCTGCGGATCCAGCTCGCGGCGCGCAGCATGTGCGGGTCGTCGGGCCGGTCCCCGGCGAGCCGGAGGGCGACGTACGCCTCGACGGTGGCGGAGAGTTCGCCCGGGCCGCCGTAGAAGGAGGCCCAGGTGCCGTCCTCGCGCTGCTGGCCGCGGACGAAGCGGGCCGACGCGTCGGTGGTCTTCTCGTCGCGGATGCCGAGGAACTGGCGGAGCAGCAGGTCCTCGGCGTCCATCGTCACATTGGTCTCAAGGTCGCCCTTCCACCAGCCCTGCGGGTCCTGGCGGTCGAGCAGATGCTGTGCGGCACGGTCCGCGGCCAGGGCCGCGGCGGCTCTGAGATCCCGGGGGCCGTCCTGGCCCGCGCCCGACGCGCGGACGGTGCCCGCGCCCGTCTCGCGGGCGGTCCCGGCGGCGGGAGCGGCCTCGGCCCGTACGGGTCCGCCGCTTCCGTCGGTCGTCGCTGTCATGGCTTCCCCTTCGTTGCAGTGGTCTCTGCTGAGCTGGGGTCTCCGTCGGCCGGCGGCTGTTCTTCCTTCCGGTGGCCGCCGGCCGGCGACGCGATTCATATGCCGCGGGTGGTGCTCCTGGTGGTCAGGCTCCGCGTGGTGCTCGGTGCGATGGTGATCATCTCTTCCGTACGACGACGAAGTCCGCGAGCGCGACGAGCTGCGCGCGGACCGCTTCCGGCATGGTGACGCGGTCGAGGGCGCCGACGGCCACCGCGTGCTGGCGCCGGGCCTCCTGGGCGGTCCACTCGCGGCCGCCCGCCTCCTCGATGAGGGCCGCCCGCACGGCGAACTCCTCCTCTGAGAAGCTGTCGAAGTCATTGCTCTTGGCGTCGGCGGCGAGGAGTTCGCCGAGCCGTTCGGAAGCGGGGCCGCCGGCGGCGAGGGCGGCGACGACCGGCAGGGACTTCTTGCGCTGGCGCAGGTCGCTCCAGGTCTGCTTGCCGGTGGCCTCCGGGTCGCCCCAGATGCCGAGGAGGTCGTCGACGGCCTGGAAGGCGAGGCCGAGGTGGTAGCCGTACGCCTCCAGGGTGTCGGCGGTGCGGTCGTCGGCGCCGCCGAGGACGGCACCGATGGACACCGCGCAGGCCAGCAGGGCGCCGGTCTTGTTGCCCTCCATCTCCAGGCACTCCTCGACGGTGACCCGCTCGCGGTGCTCGTAGGAGATGTCCTGGGCCTGCCCGTCGATGAGCTTGCGGGTGGCGGTGGTGAGGCGGCGCGCGGCGCGGCCGGCCTCCACCGTGCCGAGTTCCAGGAGGAGTTCGTTCGCCAGGGCGAAGAGGGCGTCGCCGACCAGGATCGCCTGGGCCGGGCCGTGCACCTTCCACACCGTGTCGCGGTGGCGGCGCTGCTCGTCGCCGTCCATCAGGTCGTCGTGCAGCAGCGAGAAGTTGTGCACGAGTTCCACGGCGACCGCGCCGGGGACGCCGACCTCGGGGGCCGCGCCCGCGGCCTCGGCCGACAGCAGGGCCAGCGCCGGGCGGACGGCCTTGCCGCCGTCGCCGGCGGAGGGGTTGCCCTCGGCGTCGATCCAGCCGAAGTGGTAGGCGGCCACGGTGTCCATGGGCGCGGCGAGGCGGTCCACGGCCGCGCGGAGCACCGGCGTGGACAGGGTCCGCCCGCGCTCCAGCAGCGCCGCGATGTCCGTGTCGGGGACGGGCTGTGCCGTCTGTGCGGTCTGTGCGGTGTCTTCAGCCGGATGAGCCGAGGGCACTGTCGGCACGCTTACTCCTCTGGTTCCAGTACTGGTGCTCACGCCGCCTCCTCGATGGGGTGTTCCTGGCGGCGGCCGAGCGCGGAGAGCGCCGCGTCCGCGGCACTGAAGCCGCTGCGCACGGCGCCCTCCATGGTCGCGGGCCAGCCGGTGGCCGTCCACGCGCCAGCAAGGTACAGGCCCGGGGCACATGTGTGCGCACCCGGCCGGAGCCTGCCGACGCCCGGCTCCGGCGCGAAGGTCGCCGTGCGTTCCCGGGTGACGAAGAAGTCGCGGACCCGCGCGCCGCGCGCGGCGGGCAGCAGCTTCTCCAGCTCGGGCAGATAGCGCTCGCGCAGGACGGCGACCGGGTCGTCGATCTCGTCGCGCACGGCGGACTGGGAGAGCGCCAGGTACTGGCCCTCGGTGACGCCGGCGGCCTCGGTGCGGTCGAAGACCCACTGCACGGGGGTGCCGAGGGCGGCGAAGAAGGGGCGGCGCAGCACCCTGCGGTCGTACAGGACGTGGACGTTGAGGATCGGCGCGGTGCCGATGCCGAGGAGCCGGTCGGGGTGCTCCAGGGCGCCTTCGGGCAGCAGGGCGTGGGTCTCGCGCTGGGGGACGGCGAGGACCACGACGTCGGCGTCGAGCCGGGCGGCGCCGGCCGACACGTGCCAGCGGCCGTCCGTTCCCCGGGTGATCTCCCGTACGCGGGTGGACAGTTCGGTGCGGACGCCGGCCTCGTCGAGGGCCTTGCGGGCGAGGGTGTCGTGGAGGTCGCCGAGCGGGACCCGGGCCCAGCCGATGTCGGCGGCGCCCGGGTCGGAGAGCAGCCCGGTCCTGAACACCATCGCGGCGAGGCCCATGGACGCCTGCGGGGCGCGGGCGTTGAGGGTGGCGACGCCGACGAGGTCCCAGAGGGCGGCGACGGCCCGGGGGCTCTGTCCGTGGCGGCCGAGCCAGGTGGCGAAGTCGATGCCGTCGAGGGCGGGGTCGGCCGGGTCGAGGCGGGAGAGGGCGAGGGCGGCGCGGGCGACGGAGGCGCGCTCGGCCAGGGAGAGGTGGGGGTAGCGGGCGAGGCCGCCCGCGAGGTGGAGGGGGACGGGCAGCGCGCTGCGGCGCAGCCGGCCGAGACGGGGGCCGCCGGGCGCGGCGGCGTCCAGGACGGGGACGTCCAGGCGGTCCTGGAGGGGGGCGAGGTCCGCGCCGCCGATCCGGTCGAGGAACCACCGGTAGGCGGTGCAGCAGCGCAGGTAGACGTGCTGGCCGTTGTCGACGGTGAGGTCGCCGCGGCGGAAGGAGAAGGCGAGGCCGCCGAGCCGGGGGCGGCCCTCCAGGAGGGTGACGCGCAGTCCGGCGTCGGCGAGGCGGAGGGCGGTGGTCACCCCGGCGATACCGCCGCCGACGACGACGGCGTGCCGGGCCCCGGTGGCGTCCGCGCCGGTGCCGGTGCTCATGCGCGCCCCCGGTGGGTGCGGCGGACGACGCCGCGGGCGTCGAGTCCGGACAGTCCGCGGACGGCGACGTACGCCTTCTCGTGGCCGGGGAGGGAGACACGGCCGCGCAGCACGGCCGCGGGGTCGTCCTCGATGCGGTCGAGGAGGCGGCGGTAGATGCCGGCCATGGCGGCGACGCAGGCGCCGCTGCGGCGGTCGAGCATGGGCAGGAGGCGGTAGCCCTCGGTGAACAGGGCGCGGGCGCGGCGGACCTCGTAGTGGACCAGGCCCTCGAAGTCGGCGCCGGGCGGCGGGACGGCGGCCCGGAAGCCCTCGGAGCAGCCGAACTTGGCGAGGTCGTCGGCGGGCAGGTAGGTGCGCCCGTCGGCGGCGTCCTCGCGGACGTCGCGGAGGATGTTGGTGAGCTGGAGGGCGAGGCCGAGGGTGTCGGCGTACTCGGGGGCGCGTTCGGCGCCGGGTGCGCCGGGCTGGGTGCCGAAGACGCCGAGGGAGAGGCGTCCGATGGTCCCGGCGACGCAGCGGCAGTAGACCTTGAGGTCGTCCCAGGTCTCGTAGGCCGCGCCGCGCACGTCCATGAGGACGCCGTCGATGAGTTCGTCGAGGGCGTCGAGCGGGATCGGGTAGCGCTGGGCCGCGTCGGCGAGGGCGACGGCCACGGGGTCGGTGTCGTCGTCCTCGACGGCGCCCTTGCGGATGCCGTCGAGGAGGCGGCGGGTGTCGTCGAGGCGGGCCTGCTTGGCCTCGGGGGCGAGCTGTCCGTCGCCGATGTCGTCGACGCGGCGGGAGAAGGCGTAGAGCGCCGACATGGCCTGGCGTCTGCCGGGGGGCAGCAGCCTGATCCCGTAGGCGAAGTTGCGGGCCTGCGCTCCGGTCACGGCCTCGCAGTAGCTGTACGCGGCCCGCACCGGGGCCGGCGTGCGATCGGTTCCCTCCATCGTCCGGCTCATCCCTCTCTGCGTGCGTTTCGCAAGACCAGTCCCGTTTCGCGCAGTACGCGGGCTTTCGCGGCTTTCGGCGGTCCGGGCAGCACATCATGTCCGGCGGACGCGATCGCGGCGAGGGCGGCGCGCCCACCGCCGACGAATCCGGCGAGCAGCAGCCGGAGCCTGCCGCGGACGCTGCCGACCAGGGCGGTGCCCTCGTCGAGCAGGCGGGCGGCGCGGTCGGCCTCGAAGGCGATCAGCGCGCGCACGGAGGCGTTCGCCGTGGGGGCGGCGAGGTCGTCCTCGGTGACGCGGAAGGTCTTGAGGTCGTCGGCGGGGAGGTAGATCCGGTCCCGGGCCAGGTCCTCGGCGACGTCCTGGAGGTGCTCCACGATCTGGAGGGCGGTGCACACGGCGTCCGAGCGGCGGACGCGCTCGGGACTCGTGGTGCCGGTGATCCCGAGTACGAGGCGGCCGACCGGGTCGGCGGAGAGCCGGCAGTAGTCGCGGAGGTCGTCCCAGGTGCCGTAGCGGCGCACGACCTGGTCCTGCCGGTTGGCCGCGATCAGGCGGCGGAACGGTTCGGCATCGAGGTCGCGGCGCTGCACGGTGGGGCGCAGCGCGCGCAGCAGGGGGTGCCGGGGCGTCTCGGCCGGGTCGAAGACGCGGTCCAGGTCGGCCTCGAAGGCGTCCAGGAGGGCAAGGGGGTCGCCGGCCCGGTCGGGGTCGGCGCCGAGGGCGCGGGCGTCGGCGCCACCGGGGGCGAGGTCGCCGTCGCCGATGTCGTCGACGAGGCGGGCGTAGCCGTAGACGGCCATGAGGTCCTCGCGCCAGGCGCGGGGCAGGAAGAAGGGGGCGACGGGGAAGTTCTCGTCGGCGGCCTTGTCGAGGGTGGCGCGGGCGGGGGCCGGGCGCGTCTGCCGGGTGGCCGTCACCGTGTGCAGCCCCCTGCCGCCGGGACGGCGGAGGGCTCGCGGAGCGGATGGATTCCCGTCATGACCGTCACATCTCCCAGTTCTACACCGTCGACGCAATACGTCCCATTTCGGACACGCCGCAACCGGGACGCCCCCATGCGGCCGGTCGGCACAAGGGGTTGGCGGTGATTTGTCACCGGCTGCCACGAATGGGCACCGCTCCAGCTTACGTTGTACAACGCACACCGCAGCCCCGGGGGCCCGGACACGGCGGGACCCCCGTCCCGGTGACGGCGGCGGGGGTCCCCAGCGCGGGCCGCGCGGCCGGTCCGGCGGGGTGCGGGCGGCCTGCGCGGCGGGGCCGGTGGGCGGACGCGGCCCGGTCCTGCGGGGTGCGGGCGACCGGCCCGCGCTACTTGCCGGTCTCCTTCTCGTACGCCTTGATGACCTCGTCGGTCGGGCCGTCCATCAGGAGTTCACCCTTCTCCAGCCAGAGGACCCGGTCGCAGGTGTCCCGGATCGACTTGTTGCTGTGGCTGACCAGGAAGACCGTGCCGGCCTCCTTGCGCAGCTCGCGGATGCGCTCCTCGGAGCGGATCTGGAACTTCCGGTCACCGGTGGCCAGCGCCTCGTCGATCATCAGGACGTCGTGGTCCTTCGCGGCGGCGATGGAGAAGCGGAGCCGGGCCGCCATGCCGGAGGAGTAGGTCCGCATGGGCAGGGTGATGAAGTCGCCCTTTTCGTTGATCCCGGAGAAGTCCACGATCCCCTGGTAGCGCTCGCGGATCTCCTCGCGGGTCATGCCCATGGCCAGGCCGCCGAGTATCACGTTCCGCTCGCCGGTGAGGTCGTTCATCAGGGCCGCGTTGACGCCCAGCAGGGAGGGCTGGCCGTCCGTGTAGACCTTGCCGCTCTCGGTGGGCAGCAGGCCCGCGATGGCCCGCAGCAGGGTGGACTTGCCCGAGCCGTTGGTGCCGATGAGGCCGATCGCCTCGCCCCGGTACGCGGTGAAGGTGACCCCGCGCACGGCGTGCACCTTGCGCACGCCGCGGGGCTCGCCCTTCCCTCGGCGCAGGATCCGGCTCAGGGCGGCCGTCGCGCTGCCCTTGCCGCCGCCGCCCGCGTTGACCCGGTAGACGATGTGCACGTCGTCGGCGATGACCGTGGGGACGCGCCCGTCCGCCGCGACGCCGTTCCCGGGGTTCGTCCCGCCCTTGTCGCCCTTGTCGTCAGCCACGGCCGTACCGCTCCTCCGCCTTCCAGAAGTACACGAAGCCCGCCACGCCGATCAGCACCGACCAGCCCGCGGCCGCCGCCCAGACGTGGTCGGGGAGGTTGGCCGAGGTGTAGCCGTCGATCAGGGCGAAGCGGACCAGGTCCATGTAGAGCGCCGCCGGGTTGTACATCAGGATGTCCGCGATCCACGCCGGCCGGTCCTGGAGCATGATCGGGATCGAGAACATCACGCCCGAGGCGTACATCCAGGTCCGCATCACGAACGGCATCAGCTGCGCCAGGTCGGGCGTCTTGGAGCCGAGGCGGGCCATGATCAGGGCCAGTCCGGTGTTGAACACGAACTGGAGCGCCAGGGCCGGCAGGACCAGCAGCCACGACCAGGTGGGGTAGCTGCCGAAGGCGACCACGATCACGATCAGCACGATCATCGAGAACAGCAGCTGCTGGAGCTGCTGGAGGGAGAACGAGACCGGGAGCGAGGCGCGCGGGAAGTGCAGCGCCCGCACCAGGCCCAGGTTCGAGGAGATCGCGCGGACGCCGGCCATCACCGAGCTCTGGGTGAAGGTGAAGACGAACACGCCCGTCACCAGGAACGGCACATAGACCTCGGTCTCCATGCCCCGGTTGGCCTTCAGGATGAGGCCGAAGATCAGGAAGTACACCAGGGCGTTGAGCAGCGGGGTGGCCACCTGCCAGAGCTGGCCCAGCTTCGCCTGGCTGTACTGGGCCGTCAGCTTGGCCTGCGAGAACGCCAGGATGAAGTGGCGCCTCCCCCACAGTTGCCGCACGTACTCGGCCAGGCCGGGACGGGCGCCGCTGACCGCGAGGCCGTACTTGGCGGCGAGCTGCGCCGGCGGCAGGCCGTCGTCGGGGGACGGCGGGGAGCTGGTCGCGAGGGCGCCGTCGTGGGTCGTGTCACTCACAGGTGAAAACTTTCGTGGTCAAGATGAGCGGCGGTGGGACTTTCCGGGGTGGGACCGTCCGGGTGGAGAGGCCCGCCACGGGGACGCCCCAGATGCTCTCAGAACCGAGCTTGTCAGACGACAGGTGGTCGGCCCAGCCTTGTGAGCCGCCACACAGTGCGCCAGCTCATGGGGCGGCGGGGCCCGCACGGGGTGCGCCAGCCCTCGGCGAAGCCGCGGAACCAGGCCCGCAGCGCGGCCCGCGTGGGCCGGCGCAGCAGGGTCAGCAGCACCCATACGCCCAGGTAGACGGGGACCAGGGGCGCGGGCAGGTTCCGCCGGGCCAGCCAGACCCGGTTGCGGGCCACCATGCGGTGGTAGACCGCGTGCCGGGACGGCGGGGTCGTGGGGTGGAACAGGACCATGTCGGCGCGGTAGTCGATCCGCCAGCCCGCGTCCAGGGCCCGCCAGGCGAGGTCGGTCTCCTCGTGGGCGTAGAAGAACTCGCCCGGCAGGGGGCCGACCTGGGCGACGACCTCGCTGCGGACGGCGCTCGCGCCGCCGAGGAACGTGGTCACGGCCGATGAGCGCAGCGGGTCGGCGGCGCGCAGCCGGGGGACGTGGCGGCGCTGGGTGCGGCCGGTGTCCGGGTCGGCGATCCGGAAGCTGACGATGCCCAGGCGGGGGTCGGCCGTGAACGCCTCCCGCAGCAGGCGGGCGGTGTCGGTGCGGGCGAGACGGCCGTCGTCGTCGAGGAAGAGCAGCACGTCCACGTCCCGGCCGCCCGGGCCGAAGGCCTCGATGCCCGCGTTGCGCCCGGCGGGGATGCCCACGTTCTCGGGCAGCTCCACGGCGCGCACGCCCTCGGGGACGTCCCGCACGGGGACGCCCTGGCCGACCACGACCACCTCGACCCTGTCGCCCTCCTGGGCGGCGACCGAGTCGAGCAGGGCGCGCAGTTCGGCGGGGCGGTCGCCCATGGTGATGACGACCGCGCCCAGGGTGAGCGGCCGGTCCGCCCCGGCCGCTCCGGCGGGTGAGGTCACTTCAGCCTGCTCGACGCGAGGATCGAGACCAGGTGCAGCACGGTCTGGAGCAGGGCGATCCCGGCCAGCACGGCGACGCCGAGGCGGGAGAAGAACAGGTCGTCGCGGACCGCGTCGGCGATCGCGAGGACCAGGATCAGCAGGGACGCCTCGATGCCGAGGATCAGCCGGTGGAACTTGAGCGCGCCGGCGGCCCGGCGGGCCAGCGCCATGCCGGAGGAGCGGGGCTCGGAGGCGGACTCCTTGACCGGCGGCAGCCCGCCCTGGTGCCGGGCGACGCCGACGAGGTCGGTCTCCGCCTTGATCAGGATGGCGCCGAGGGCGGCCAGGGTGCCGAGGAAGGCCCACAGCCAGTCGATGCGCCCGGGGCCCCACAGGTCGGCCGCCCGCAGGCCGAAGCCGACCAGGACCGCCGCGTCGCACAGATACGCGCCGACCCGGTCCAGGTAGACGCCGCCCAGGGAGAACTGCTTCTTCCAGCGGGCGACCTCGCCGTCCACGCAGTCCAGGAGCAGATAGAGCTGCACCATGACGACACCGAGGACCGCGCCCCAGATCCCCGGGATCAGCAGGGCCGGGGCGGCGAGGGCGCCGCAGAGGGTCATCACATAGGTGAGCTGGTTGGGCGTGACCCGGGTGGTGACCAGGAGCCGGGTGATCCGGAGGGAGACCTCCCGCATGTACAGGCGGCCGCCCCAGTGTTCTCCGCTACGCCGGTCCTTCACACCCGCCGGGTGCACGACCGGGCGGAGTTCAGCTACTGATGGTCTTGGCATAGTCGGCGTACGCGTCCCTGATCTGGTCGGTGGTGAGGTCGAGGTGCTCCAGGACGGTGAACCGTCCCGGACGGGTCTGCGGTGCGTACTCCACGGCGCGCACGAACTCGTCCGCGGTGAAGCCCATCTCCCGCGGCAGCACGGGCAGGCCGTGGCGGCGCAGGACCCCGGCGAAGAGGGCGGCCTGCTCGGGGGCGCCGCGCAGGTGCATGGCGAAGGCGGCGCCGAGGCCGACCTGCTCGCCGTGGCTCGCGGCCCGCGCGGGGAACAGCAGGTCGAAGGCGTGGCTGATCTCGTGGCAGGCGCCGGAGGAGGGCCGGGAGTCGCCGCTGATGGACATGGCGATGCCGGAGAGGACCAGGGCCTCGGCGAGCACGGTCAGGAACTCGTCGTCGCCGGTTCCGCCGGGGTGGCGGAGCACCGACTCGCCGGCGCTGCGGCCCATGGCGGCGGCCAGGCCGTCGACGGGCTCGCCGGTGATCCGGTGGGACAGCTCCCAGTCGGCGATGGCGGAGATGTTGGAGATCGCGTCGCCGATGCCGGAGCGGACGTAGCGGACCGGGGCCTCGCGGATCACATCGAGGTCGATGACGATCGCGATCGGCGTGGGGACGCCGTAGGAGCCGCGGCCGTTGTCGTTGTCCAGGGTGGAGATCGGCGAGCAGAGGCCGTCGTGGGAGAGGTTGGTCGCGACGGCGACCAGGGGCAGCCCCACCCGGGCCGCGGAGTACTTCGCCACGTCGATGATCTTGCCGCCGCCCAGGGCGACGACCGCGTCGTAGCGGCTGCCCCGGATCTCGTCGGCGAGGCGGACGGCGGCGTCGATGGTGCCGCCGTTCACCTCGTACCAGTCGGCGCCGGGCAGCAGGGGGGCCAGGCGTTCGCGCAGGGCGGCGCCGGAGCCGTTGCTGACCGCGCAGGCGATCCGGCCGGAGGGCGAGATCCGCTGGTCGGCGAGGAGGGGGCCGAGGTCGTCGAGGGCGCCCGCCCGGATGTCGACGACGACCGGGGAGGGGATGAGCCGGGTCAGTACTGGCACGCGATCCCACGGCCCTTCGCGAGGTCGTCGTGGTTGTCGATCTCGACCCACGCCACCTCGCCGATGGGGGCCACGTCGACGGTGAAGCCGCGGTTCACCAGCTCCTGGTAGCCGTCCTCGTAGTAGAGGTCGGGGTCGCGCTCGAAGGTGGTCTTCAGCGCGTCGGCCAGGTCGGCGGCGGCCTCGGGCTCGATGAGGGTGACACCGATGTACTCGCCGGTGGCGGTGGCCGGGTCCATGAGCTTGGTGATCCGGGTGACGCCCTTGCCGGGCTCGGTGACGACCTTCATCTCCTCGTCGGCGAGGGACTTCACCGTGTCGAGGGCGAGGATGATCCGCTTCCCCTCGCCGCGCGCGGCGAGCAGGGACTTCTCGACGGAGACCGGGTGGACGGTGTCGCCGTTGGCGAGGATCACGCCCCGGGCGAGCACCTCACGGGCGCACCACAGGGAGTAGGCGTTGTTCCACTCCTCGGCCTTGTCGTTGTCGATGAGGGTCAGCTTGAGGCCGTACTTCGCCTCCAGGGCGGCCTTGCGCTCGTAGACGGCCTCCTTGCGGTAGCCGACGACGATCGCGGCCTCGGTGAGGCCGATCTCCGCGAAGTTGCCGAGGGTGAGATCGAGAACGGTCAGCGAGCCGTCGCCCTCGGGGTCCACGGGCACGAGCGCCTTGGGGAGGGTGTCGGTGTACGGGCGCAGACGCCGTCCGGCACCGGCTGCGAGTACGAGGCCGATCATGCGGGTTCTCCTTCGTCGTGTACGGCGGGTGCACCCCGCTTGTGGGCCGACACCCAGAAGCGGATGCTCTCGGCGAGCACCACGAGCGCGACGAGCACGGCGAGGGCCGTCAGCGCGAGGGTGAAGTCGTCCGGGCCGAGCAGGAACGCCAGGAGCGCCACGGCCAGAGCCCGCCCCTCGTGCCCGCCGACCGCGCGCACCAGCCACCGCGGGGGCGCGCCCGTGCCGCCGCGGATGCGGTACACGGTGTCGTAGTGATGGTAGGCGACGGCCGCGACCAGCCCGAACGCCGCCGGGAGGGCCCCGGGCACGTCCGCGCGGGCGGCCAGCACCAGCACCGTGCCGTACTCGGCGGCCCGGAACACCGGGGGCACCAGCCAGTCCAGGGCGCCGGTGAGCGGGCGGGCGACGGCGAGGCCGGAGGTGACGCAGTACACCAGGGCGGCGACCACGGTCCAGGGCGAGCCGTACCCGGCGAAGGCGGCGGTGAGGACGAGGGCGGCGGCTCCGGCGACGGCCGCGGCGAGCGGGGCGGGGCCCGGCAGCCGGCGGGCGAAGGAGCCGGTGGCGCGGGCCACCTCGGTGGCGGCCGGACCGGAGTCGGCGAGGTCCGCGAGGGCCTGCGCGGCCCGCTCGGTGCGGGTGGCCCGCCGGGTCAGGGAGCGCAGCACCCGGCCGGCGGTGGTGTAGCAGGCGGCGAAGGCGCAGCCGATCAGCAGGGCCAGGAAGACGATCCGGGGGGTGGTGAACGCCGTGAGCACGGCGATCATGGCCCAGCGCTCGCCGATGGGCAGCACGATCATGCGGCGGACCCAGACCGTCCAGCCGACGTCGTCCAGGCGGCTGGAGAGGGCGGCGGTGGGGCTGGTGTTGGCGGTGGCGTCGTGGTTCGCCTCGTTGAAGGAGAAGTCGACGACATGCCGGCAGGTCTGGAGGACCATCGCGCCCAGGGCGAGGGCCCAGACGTCGTCCCCGCCGCGGGCGGCGCCGAGGGCGAGGCCCGCGTAGTAGGCGTACTCCTTGGCGCGGTCGAAGGTGGCGTCGAGCCAGGCGCCGAGGGTCGAGAACTGGAGCGAGTAGCGGGCGAGCTGCCCGTCGGCGCAGTCCAGGACGAAGGAGAGGATCAGCAGCAGACCGGCGGCGACGAAGCCGCCGCGGGTGCCGGTGGCCGCGCAGCCCGCCGCGATCAGGGCGGTGAGCAGCGAGGCGGTGGTGACCTGGTTGGGGGTCAGGCCCCGGCGCGCGCACCAGCGGGCGAGGTAGCGCGAGTAGGGGCTGATGCAGAAGGTGGTGAAGAAGCCGTCGCGGGCCTTCACGGCGGAGCGCAGGCGCACGGCCTCGTCGTCCACCGCGTCGACCTCGGCCCGGACCCGGTGCCGGTCCTGGGCGTCGAGGGGGGTCCCGGCGACCAGGGTGCCCAGTTCGGGGCGGTGCACGGCGGTGCCGGACGCCTCCAGGGCTCCGGCGACCTCGTCCACGGGCAGCCCGGCCCCGGCGGACGCCCCGGCGGGGACCGCCGCGGAGACCGAGCGCACGGCCCCGGCGAGCGCGGCGCGGGCGGCGGGCTGCGCGCTCAGCGCGCCCGTCACGGCGGCGGCCGGGAAGCGGGGGTCGGTCAGGACGAGGCGCAGCGCGTGGACGTGCCCGACGAACCGGGAGTCGACCAGGGCCACCCGCTGCGCGGCGGGGACGGCCGCGAGCAGGGCGGCCGCCTCCTCGGGCCCGGCGGCGGACTGGACGTCGAAGCCCAGGGACCGCAGATCGCCTTCGAGCGGCGATCCGGGTACCGGGGGGCCGGTGAGGATGGCGGTCGACAGACGAACCCACTCCTTGGAACGGACAGTGCGTGGCCGCGCACGGCCTGTCCCGGGGCCCGGGCGGCGGCGCGTCGGCAGAGGCTATCGGACGAGCGGAAGCGGGAATTCATCGGCCGTTCAGGCCGGGGGGCCCGCGGGGGTCATCATTGTCGATGATCACCCCGGGCTCCAAACCTGGGGTCGACGGCGGAGCCCGGACCGGGGTGCGGGACGGGGCCGCGCCGGGCGGGACCGGGCTCCCGGACCGGGCGCGGGGCGTGGTCCGGGACGGGCGGGGGGCGTGGTCCGGACCGGGCGGGACCCGGCTCCCGGGACCGGACCCGGGCCTTAGGGTGGCCGTCATGACGTGGCTGATCACAGGCGGAGCGGGATACATCGGCGCCCATGTGGCGCATGCCATGACGGCGGCCGGGGAGCGGGTGGTCGTCCTGGACGACCTGTCCTCGGGCCTGCCGGGGCGGCTGCCCGCCGGGGTGCCGCTGGTGCGCGGCTCGGTCCTGGACAAGGAGCTGGTGGCAGGCGTCCTCGCGGGCGAGGACATCACGGGTGTGGTGCATCTCGCGGCCCGGAAGCAGGTCGGGGAGTCCGTCGAGCGCCCGCTGTACTACTACCGGGAGAACGTGCACGGGCTGACCGTGCTGCTGGAGGCGGTCGTGGAGGCCGGGGTGGAGCGCTTCCTCTTCTCCTCCTCCGCCGCCGTGTACGGGGTGCCGGACACCGCCCTGGTGCCGGAGAGCGCGCCGTGCCGGCCGATCAACCCGTACGGCGAGACCAAGCTCAGCGGCGAGTGGCTGGTCCGGGCCACCGGCCGGGCGCACGGGCTGGCCACGGCCTGTCTGCGCTACTTCAACGTCGCGGGCTCGGCCTCCCCCGAGCTGTCCGACACGGGGGTGTTCAACATCGTCCCGATGTTCTTCGACCGGCTGACCCGGGGCGAGGCCCCGAGGATCTTCGGCGCGGACTACCCGACCCCGGACGGCACCTGTGTCCGCGACTACATCCATGTCGCGGACCTGGCCGACGCGCATCTGGCGGTGGCCCGGCGGCTGGCCGCCCCCAGCGCTTCTGGCGATCTGACGGTGAACATCGGGCGCGGGGTCGGGGTCTCGGTGCGCGAGCTGGCGGATCTGGTGGGCGAGATCACGGGCCGCGCGACCGAGCCGGTGATCGAGGCGCGCCGCCCGGGGGACGCGGCCCAGGCGGTGGCGGCGGTGGACCGGATCGCCCGGGAACTCGGCTGGACGGCCGGCCGGGGGGTGCGGGAGATGGTGTCCTCCGCGTGGGAGGGCTGGCTGCTGCGGCACCCGGAGGCGGCGGTCCGCTGACCGCCGACCGGGGCACCGCACAGCCGTCCGATGATCGCGCACCCGCTCTGACCTGCAAGCATTTACGCAGGTCAGAGCACATGACAACGGTGTTCAGTGCCGTGTTGACCATACCCCCCACCCGTAGTTCACTGAGGTCGTCGGCAGGTCCGGAACGATCACACGGGAGGCACCTCATGGGGGCTGGGCACGATCACGGGCACACGTACGGGCCCCCGTCCGGCACCGCGTCGGCGGCCCATGCCGGACGCCTGCGCGTCGCCTTCGCGATCACGCTCGGTGTGATGGTGCTGGAGATCGTCGGCGGTGTGCTCTCGGGGTCGCTGGCCCTGATCGCGGACGCGGCGCACATGGCGACCGACGCCCTCGGTCTGGGCATGGCCCTGCTGGCGATCCACTTCGCCAACCGCCCGCCCAGCGGGAACCGCACCTTCGGACTGGCCCGGGCGGAGATCCTGGCCGCGCTCGCCAACTGCCTGCTGCTGCTGGGCGTGGGCGGCTTCCTGCTCTTCGAGGCGGTCGAGCGGTTCATCAGCCCGACCCAGCCCAAGAGCGGTCTGGCCATCGCCTTCGCCCTCGTCGGCCTGGTCGCCAACATGGTCTCCCTCTCCCTGCTGGTGCGCGGCCAGAAGGAGAGCCTGAACGTCCGGGGCGCCTATCTGGAGGTCCTGGCGGACACCCTGGGCTCGGTCACCGTGCTGGTCTCCGCGACGATCGTGCTGACCACGGGCTGGTCCTACGCGGACCCGATCGCCTCCCTGGTCATCGGTCTGATGATCGTCCCCCGGACCCTGCGGCTGCTGCGCGAGACCCTGAACGTGCTGCTGGAGGCGGCCCCCGAGGGCGTCGACATGGCCGAGGTCCGCACACACATGCTGGAGCTGCCCGGGGTGGAGGACGTGCACGATCTGCACGCGTGGACGATCACCTCCGGGATGCCGGTCCTCTCCGCGCATGTGGTGGTCAGCCAGGAGGTCCTGGACGGGGTGGGGCACGAGAAGCTGCTGCACGAGCTCCAGGGCTGCATCGGGGACCACTTCGACGTCGAGCACTGCACCTTCCAGCTGGAGCCGGCCGGTCACGCGGCGCACGAGGCGAAGCTCTGCCACTGAGACCGGGGGCGGATCGCCGACCGGGGGGGATTGCTAGGGTTGACGGCCGGGGCGCGGATCGCGTCCCGGCCGAGCCGTGCGGGCCGTACCGGTGGTACGCCCGATCCCCGAGGAGCTGAGTCGATGACTGTCGCCGCTACCGCTGCCGAGCGCAGCGCCCGGTCCGTCATCGACCTCCGGGCTTCCGGCCGATCCTGATTCCGGCCGGCCCTCCGGACGCGTTCCGGAACGGCCGCCCGTGTCGGCGGGAGCCCGACCTCGACCAAGGGTTTCCACGTTGTCCGACAACACCACGCACGACTCGCACGACACCACGCACGACTTCTCCGGCGAGGCGTTCCGTGACGCCTTCTTCGCCCTGCACCACGGTCTGCCGCGGCAGGGCCCCGGCAGCGACGCCACCACCCGGCTGCTGCTGGCCGCCGCCCGCCCGCTGCCCGAGCGTCCGCGGGTGCTCGACCTGGGCTGCGGTCCGGGCCGTTCCGCCCTGCTGCTGGCCGCCGAGGCCGGGGCCCGGGTCACCGCGGTCGATCTGCACCGGCCGTTCCTGGACGAGCTGCGGCGGGCCGCCGACGCGCGGGGCCTGGGCGACGCCGTCACCACCCTCGAAGCCGACATGGGCGCCCCGCCCTTCCCGGACGGCGCGTTCGACGCCGTCTGGGCGGAGAGCTCGGCGTACGCGATCGGCTTCGACAGGGCCCTCGCGGGCTGGCGGCGGCTGCTCGCGCCGGGCGGCTCCCTCGTCCTCACCGAGTGCGAGTGGACCGTGCCGGAGCCCTCGGCACCGGCCCGGGCCTTCTGGGACGCGCACTATCCGCTGCGCACCACGGCGGCGAACTGCGCGGCGATCTCGGCCGCCGGGTACACGGTCCGGGCGGTGCACCGGCAGCCCGAGAGCGACTGGGACGCGTACTACGGGCCGCTCGCCGCACGGGCGGACGCGGCCGACCCCGGCGCTCCCGGTATGGCCGGGGCGCTGGCCGCGACGCGGGCGGAGATCGCGATGCGCCGCGACCACGGCACGGAGTACGGCTACACCGGCTATGTGTGCGCCCCGGCCGATCCGCGCCGGCGCATCCGCCCCGAGACGGCGGCCGACCGCGCGGCGGTCCGCGCGGTCAAGACGGCCGCCTTCGGCACGAGTGCCGAGGCCGATCTCGTGGACGCCCTCCGCGAGGACCCGGACGCCTGGCTGCCGGAGCTGTCGTATGTCGCGGAGGCGGCGGACGGCTCCGTGGCCGCGTACGCCCTGCTGACCCGCTGCCGGGTGGGCGGCGTGGCCGCGCTGGCACTGGCCCCGGTGGCGACCGCGCCCCGGTTCCAGCGGCAGGGGGCCGGGCAGGCGGTGGTCCGGGCGGTGCTGGACGCGGCGCGGGCGCGCGGTGAGCGCCTGGTGGTGGTCCTGGGCCATCCGGAGTACTACCCCCGGTTCGGTTTCGAACGGGCGTCCGCGTACGGAATCCGGCCGTCTTTCGCGGTGCCGGACGAGGCGCTGATGGCCCTGGTCCTGGACGGATCGGCCGAGGTCCCGGGCGGCACGATCCGCTATCCCGCGGCCTTCGGCGTCTGACGGTGCGTCCGCCCCGCGGCCCCGGGCGGGGCCGCGGGGCGGACATACCCGTGGCCGAAGTGCGGAGAAGGCCCTTCTTTACGGCAGACTGGGCCGGGCCCCCCAGGGCCGAGGAACGATGCGAAGGATGGTTATGCCGATCACACCAGCCACCGAGGCGAACAGCTCGTCGAAGGGCACCGCGCCCGCGATCCTGCTCGAACTCGTCGACGAGCAGGGCAACACCATCGGCACCGCGGAGAAGCTGGACGCCCACCGCGCCCCGGGCAAGCTGCACCGCGCGTTCTCCGTCTTCCTCTTCGACGAGCACGGGCGGCTGCTGATCCAGCGGCGGGCGGCGGGCAAGTACCACTCCCCCGGTGTCTGGTCGAACACCTGCTGCGGCCACCCGTACCCGGGCGAGGCGCCGTTCGCGGCGGCGGCCCGCCGGACGTACGAGGAGCTGGGCGTGTCCCCGTCGCTGCTCGCCGAGGCGGGCACGGTGCGCTACAACCACCCGGACCCCGCGTCGGGCCTGGTGGAGCAGGAGTTCAACCACCTCTTCGTCGGCATGGTGCAGTCCGCGCCGCGGCCGGACGCGGAGGAGGTCGGCGAGACCGCGTTCGTGACGCCCGGGGAGCTGGCCGAGCGCCACGCCTCGGCGCCGTTCTCGGCCTGGTTCATGACCGTGCTGGACGCGGCACGGCCGGCGATCCGCGAGCTGACGGGGCCGGCCGGGGGCTGGTGACCGTCCGCAGGCCGTGTCCGCCCCGGGCCGTCGGCCCGGGGCGGCCCCTCAGAGGGGGGCGACGTCGGCGCGGAGGACGGGGGCGAGGGGCAGCTCGGCCCAGATGATCTTGCCGCCGCTCGCCGTGTTCTCGACGTCGCAGCGCCCGCCCGCCTCATGGGTGACCTCGCGCACCAGCAGCAGGCCCCGGCCGCCGGTCTGGGCGGAGTCGGTCTCCAGCGCCCGGGGCCGGTAGGGGTGGTTGTCCTCGACGGACACCCGGACCCACTGCGCCCCGATCGCGACCTCGACGGCGACCTCCGGCGAGAGCAGGGCCGCGTGCCGCACGGCGTTGGTGACCAGCTCGGAGACGATCAGCAGCAGTCCCTGCACGATGTCGTCGGCGACCGGGACCCCCTGGCGGGCGAGCAGATCCCGTACCGCACGCCGTGCCTGCGGTACGGAGACGTCGACCGCCGGGGCGGTGAAACGCCAGACCCCCTCGTACGACAGCGGCCGGGCCGGCACGCTCCCGCGGCTCTCCATAGTCACACCCTCGGCTCGTTCCCACTGACCGTCGAGCAACAAGTGTTGGGAGTCCTTTGGTCCATACCGTGCACCTGAACAGAACTGATCACCTTTGAGCGACATGTGACGCAATGCGTATGACAGCGTCAGTTGAACGACTGGTCGAGGGGGTCTTGCGACCGTTACGCCGGGCCGATCGTT
The DNA here is from genome assembly GCF_040630445.1 of Streptomyces sp. NPDC005805. Classification (NCBI taxonomy): domain Bacteria; kingdom Bacillati; phylum Actinomycetota; class Actinomycetes; order Kitasatosporales; family Streptomycetaceae; genus Streptomyces; species Streptomyces sp. NPDC005805. The sequence goes on along the minus strand of NZ_JBEXXN010000078.1, from coordinate 4,880 downwards.
TCAGCACTCTATTTCCCGACTCCGCTTCGGATTTCCGGACTCCGCTTCCGGGCCCCGCTTCCGGACACTGTTTCCGGCGGCCGGACGGCGTGCCGATAGCATCCGGCGCATGGAGCACCCCGGCACCCCGCAGCCCCGGATCGTCCGCACCGTCGAGGACGGCGTCGCCACGCTGGTGATCAGCAATCCGGCGAAGCGGAACGCGATGACCACCGGGATGTGGCGTGCGGTGCCCGAGCTGCTGGGCGGGCTGGCCGGGGACCCGGAGGTGCGCTCGCTGGTGCTGACCGGCGAGGGGGCGACCTTCTGCGCGGGCGCGGACATCTCCTCCCTGCGCGAGCCCGGCGAGGACCCGCAGGCCCTGGCGGTGCGGGCGGAGGAGGCCCTGGCCGCGTTCCCCAAGCCCACCCTCGCCGTGGTGCGGGGCTACTGCGTGGGCGGCGGCTGCCAGCTCGCCTCGGCGTGCGATCTGCGGTTCGCGGCCGAGGACGCACTGTTCGGGATCACCCCGGCGAAGCTCGGGATCGTCTACCCGGCCGGCTCCACCCGCCGGCTCGCCGGGCTGGTCGGCCCGGCGGCGGCCAAGTACCTGCTCTTCTCGGGCGAGTTGATCGACAGTGCGCGCGCCCTGCGCACCGGGCTGGTGGACGAGGTACTGCCGGCGGACGAACTGGGCAAGCGGGCCGCCGAGTTCACCCGCGTCCTCGGTACCCGGTCGCTGCTGACCCAGTGCGCGGCGAAGGAGTTCACGGACGGCCGGACCGACCGCGAGGAGCACTGGTACGGGGAGGCGCGGCGCAGCGGCGACACCGCCGAGGGGGTCGCGGCCTTCCTGGAGCGCCGGGCGCCGCGCTTCGGGTGGACGCCGCAGTAGGGAGTGTCCGGAACGTCGCGCCGTTCGCCCGGACGTCGTGGACCAGGCGAGACGTTCCGGGACACGACCCAGCCGGGGCGGGCCGCGAGGGGGCTGAAGGGGCCCCGGGGCGGGCCTGTACCGACGTACCAACCAGTCGGTAACGTGTCGCCATGACGTCTCTCCCCCCGCGTGCCGGACGCCGGTGCCACAACGCCCTGAACCCGCTGCACTCGACGGTCTACTTCTCCCCCGACCTGGGGCGCGAGCTGGCCGCCGTCGGCATCGAGGACGACAGCGCCGCCTACTTCGCCGCCCGCTCGGCCGCCATGGGCGCGGTCGGGGCCGGGGCGGTCGCCGCCACCTTCTACAACTTCAACCCCGAGCTGGTCGCGCGGCACCTGCCGGCCGTGTGGGAGACGGCCTCCCCCGAGGAGGTGCTCGCGGCGCGGTGGCGAGCCGCCGACACCACCCTGCGCCGGCTCCTCGGCGAGGAGACCATCGCCTCCAAGGAGCTGGCCGAGGCGGCGGCCCTCGCCCTGCACGCCACCGAGGCGTGCACCCGGCACGCCCGGCCGCTCTACGCCGCCCACGCGGACCTGCCGGTCCCGAGTGAGCCGCACCTGGCGTACTGGCACGCGGCCACGCTGCTGCGCGAGCACCGCGGTGACGCGCACCTGGCCGCGCTGCTGCTCGCCGGTCTCGACCCGCTGGAGGCCCTGGTGAGCCACACGGCGACGGGCAAGGGCATGGCGCCCCGCTGGATCCTCGCCACCCGCGGCTGGCGCCGCGCCGACTGGGACGCGGCGCAGAACCGCCTCCGTGACCGGGGCCTCCTCGACGCGGAGGGCGAGCTGACGGAGTCCGGCTCCGCGCTGCGCGCCGAGGTGGAGGACCACACGGACCGCATGGACCTCGCCCCGTACGAGCACCTGGGCGCGGAGGGCGTCGAGCGCCTGACGGACCTGGGCCGCGGCTTCCTGCTCACCGCCTTCGCGGCGGGCGCGTTCCCGGCGGACGCGACGGGTCGGGGCTGACGGGGAGCCCGCGGGGCGGGCGCGGGCGCGCCCACGAGGGGGCCGGCGGTCCGGTCCGGCTGGCGGGGCGGGCGGGCCCGGTCCTGCAGGCGGGCAAGGTCCGGAACGCCGGCGGGCGGGGGTTTGGGGTGGCGAGGGGCGGCAAGCCGGAGGGCACGGACCCCTACACAGGAGGTGGCACCCCATGCTCCGCGCCATCGCAGACGCACTACGCACCGTCGGCTCGGCGATCGCCACCGTGGTGACCCTGCCCTTCCGGCTGCTCGCCAAGCTCTTCGGCGGGGCCTCGCGCGGCGGTGGCCGCGCACGCCGGGTCTGATCCCGCCCCGCGCGGGTCCGTACGGCACGCCGTGCGGACCCGCGGGCACCGGGGCGCGACATCGCCCGCGGTCACCCGGCAGAATGCAGGCTCAAGCACAGCCAGCACGAGAAGGCGAGTCGGGGAACCGTGACCACGTCCATCGAAGGCAGGATCGCCGAGGAACTCGGCGTACGCGAGCGGCAGGTGAAGGCGGCCGTCGAGCTGCTCGACGGCGGGTCGACCGTGCCGTTCATCGCGCGCTACCGCAAGGAAGCGACCGAGATGCTCGACGACGCGCAGCTCCGCACCCTGGAGGAGCGGCTGCGCTATCTGCGTGAGCTGGAGGAGCGGCGGGCCTCGGTCCTGGACTCGGTCCGGGAGCAGGGCAAGCTGACCGGGGAGCTGGAGGCGCAGATCCGGGCCGCCGAGACCAAGGCGCGCCTGGAGGACATCTATCTGCCGTTCAAGCCCAAGCGGCGCACCAAGGCGCAGATCGCCCGGGAGGCCGGGCTCGAACCGCTCGCCGAGGGGCTGCTCGGGGACCCGTCCGTCGAACCCCTCGCCGCGGCGGCCACGTTCGTCGACGCGGAGAAGGGCGTCGCGGACCCGGCGGCGGCCCTGGAGGGCGCCCGCGCCATCCTGACGGAACGCTTCTCCGAGGACGCCGACCTCATCGGCGAGCTACGCGAGCGCATGTGGACCCGGGGCCGGCTGGCCGCGAAGGTGCGCGAGGGCAAGGAGGAGGCGGGCGCCAAGTTCGCCGACTACTTCGACTTCGCGGAGGGCTTCACCGAGCTGCCCTCGCACCGGGTGCTGGCGATGTTCCGCGGTGAGAAGGAGGAGGTCCTGGACCTCCTCCTGGAGCCCGAGGAGCCGGTGGAGGGCCCCTCCTCGTACGAGGGGATCGTCGCCTCCCGCTTCGGCATCGCCCAGCAGGGGCGGCCGGGCGACAAGTGGCTCGGCGACACCGTCCGCTGGGCGTGGCGCACCCGCATCCTCGTCCACCTCGGGATCGACCTGCGGCTGCGACTGCGCACGGCGGCCGAGGACGAGGCGGTGCGTGTCTTCGCGGCGAACCTTCGCGATCTGCTGCTCGCCGCCCCGGCCGGCACCCGCGCCACCCTCGGTCTGGACCCCGGCTTCCGGACCGGCGTGAAGGTGGCGGTCGTGGACGCGACCGGCAAGGTGGTGGCCACCGACGTGATCCACCCGCACGTCCCGGCGAACCGCTGGGACGAGGCGCTGGCCAAGCTGGCGCGCCTCGCGAAGGAGCACGCGGTCGAGCTGGTCGCCATCGGCAACGGGACCGCCTCCCGCGAGACGGACAAGCTCGCGGGCGACCTGATCACCCGGCACCCGGAGCTGAACCTGACCAAGGTGATGGTCTCGGAGGCGGGCGCCTCGGTGTACTCGGCGTCCGCGTTCGCCTCGCAGGAACTCCCCTCGCTGGACGTGTCGTTGCGCGGCGCGGTGTCGATCGCCCGCCGTCTCCAGGACCCGCTGGCGGAGCTGGTGAAGATCGACCCCAAGTCGATCGGCGTCGGCCAGTACCAGCACGACCTCTCCGAGGTGAAGCTGTCCCGCTCACTGGACGCGGTCGTCGAGGACTGTGTGAACGGCGTCGGGGTGGACGTCAACACCGCCTCCGCCCCGCTGCTGGCCCGGGTCTCCGGGATCGGTGCGGGCCTCGCCGAGAACATCGTGGCGCACCGGGACAGCAACGGCCCGTTCCGCTCCCGCAGGGCGCTCAAGGACGTGGCCCGGCTGGGCCCGAAGGCGTACGAGCAGTGCGCGGGCTTCCTGCGCATCCGGGGCGGGGACGACCCGCTGGACGCGTCCAGCGTGCACCCGGAGGCGTACCCCGTGGTGCGGCGGATGGTGAAGGAGAGCGGCGGGGAGGTCGCGGCGCTGATCGGCAACACCTCGGTGCTGCGGTCGCTGCGTCCGGACGCCTTCGTGGACGAGACCTTCGGTCTGCCGACGGTGACGGACATCCTGCGCGAGCTGGAGAAGCCGGGCCGGGACCCGCGGCCCGCGTTCCGGACCGCGACCTTCAAGGAGGGCGTGGAGAAGATCGGCGACCTGGCCTCCGGGATGGTGCTGGAGGGCGTGGTGACGAATGTGGCCGCGTTCGGCGCGTTCGTGGACGTGGGCGTCCACCAGGACGGCCTGGTGCATGTGTCGGCGATGTCGAAGACCTTCGTCAAGGACCCGCGCGATGTGGTGAAGCCGGGTGACGTGGTGAAGGTGAAGGTCCTGGACGTGGACATCCCGCGCAAGCGGATCTCGCTGACGCTGCGGCTGGACGACGACGCCTCGGCGACGGCGCAGTCCCAGGGCGGCGGCGCCCCGCGCCGTGAGCGCGGCGGGCGTCCGCCGCAGCAGCGGCAGGGCGGCGGCGCGGGCGGGCGTGGGGGCGGTGGTGGCGGGCGCGGCGGCGGTGGCGGGCGCGCCGGTGGCTCGGGGGGCTCCGGCGGCGGCAACGGCCGTCCGGCCGCGGCCCCGGCCAACAGCGCGATGGCGGACGCCCTCCGCAAGGCGGGCCTCCTCGACGGCGAGCAGGGCGGCGGCCGCCGCCGGCGGTGACCGGGCACCACGGGCGCCGGCCCCCACCGGCGGGGCGGGGGGGTGGGGGGCGGCCCACCCCCCAGACACGGCCCCCCCCACCCCGCCAAAGGCCGCGGGCGGG